>NZ_PYSV01000016.1 GCF_003028415.1 Deinococcus arcticus | reverse complement strand
TGGTGATGCCCGGTGACAACATCACGTTCATCGTCGAGCTGATCAAGCCCATCGCCATGGAAGAAGGCCTGCGCTTCGCCATCCGCGAAGGTGGCCGCACCGTCGGCGCTGGCGTTGTTGCCAAGGTCCTGGAGTAATAGAACATGGTTGCCCCCAAGATCCGCATTAAACTGCGTGGCTTTGACCACAAGGCGCTGGACCAGTCCGCCAGCAAGATCGTGGACACCGTGCGCCGCACCGGCGCGGACGTGAGCGGCCCCGTGCCCCTCCCCACCCGCATCCGCCGCTTCTGCGTGCTGCGCAGCCCCTTTGTGAACAAAGACAGCCGCGAGCACTTCGAGATCCGCACCCACAACCGTCTGGTGGACATCATGAACCCCACCAAAAAGACGATTGACAGCCTCATGACCCTCGACCTGCCCACTGGTGTGGACATCGAGATCAAGACGGTGGGAGGCCGCGCATGAAGGGCATCCTCGGCACCAAAGTCGGCATGACCCAGATCTGGAAAGGCGACAAGGCCATTCCGGTGACGGTGGTGCTGGCGGGCCCCTGCCCCGTCGTGCAGCGCAAGACGTCGGTTACCGACGGCTACGAGGCCGTGCAGATCGGCTACGCGCCCAAGCGCGAGAAGAGCGTGACCAAGCCCCAGGCCGGTCACTTCAAGAAGTACAGCGTCTCGCCTGTGCGCTTCCTGCGCGAGTTCCGTGGCTTTAACCCCGAAGGCGACACCGTGAACGTGGATATTTTCGCTGAAGGCGAGAAGATTGACGCGACCGGCACCAGCAAGGGTAAGGGCACCCAGGGCGTCATGAAGCGCTGGAACTTCAAGGGTGGTCCCGCCAGCCACGGTTCCAAGAAGTGGCACCGCCGCCCCGGTTCGATTGGTCAGCGCAAGACCCCGGGCCGCGTGTACAAGGGCAAGCGTATGGCCGGCCACATGGGCATGGAGCGCATTACCGTGCAGAACCTTGAAGTGGTCGAGATCCGCGCCGACGAGAACATCATCCTGGTCAAGGGTGCGATTCCCGGCGCCAACGGTGGGCTCGTGGTGCTGCGCCAGGCCGCCAAGGGAGGCAAGTAAGACATGGCGCAGATCAACGTCATCGGCCAGAACGGGGGACGCACCATTGACCTCGACCTGCCGGAAGTGAACAAGGGTGTGCTGCACGACGTGGTGACCTGGCAACTGGCCAGCCGCCGCCGGGGCACCGCCAGCACCAAGACCCGCGCGCAGGTGAGCGCCACGGGCAAGAAGATGTTCTCCCAGAAGGGCACCGGCAACGCCCGTCACGGCGACCGCAGCGTGCCCACCTTTGTGGGCGGCGGCGTGGCCTTCGGGCCCAAGCCCCGCAGCTACGGCTACACCCTGCCCCGCAAGGTTCGTCAGCTGGGTCTGGCCATGGCCCTGGCCGCGCGCCAGGAAGGCGGCAAGCTGGTGGCCGTGGACGGCTTCGGCCTCGACGGCAAGACCAAGGGCTTTGTGGTCTGGGCCGCCTCCAACGGCATGGACGGCTCTGAGCGCGTGCTGATCGTCACCGACGACCTGCAGGCTCGCCAGGCTGCGCGCAACGTCGCCTGGGCCACCGTGCTGCCCGTCGCTGGCCTGAATGCCTACGACGTGCTGCGCCACGACCGCCTGGTGATTGACGCCGTGGTGCTGGAGCCCGCCCAGGACGAACAGGAAGGGGAAGAGGCATGAGCCACTACGACATCATCCAGGCGCCTGTGGTGAGCGAGAAGGCGTACGCAGGCATGGAACGCGGCGTGTACAGCTTCTGGGTCAGCCCCAAGGCCACCAAGACGGACATCAAGAGCGCCATTCAGCAGGCGTTCGGCGTGACCGTGATCGGCATCAGCACCATGAACGTGCCCGGCAAGCGCAAGCGCGTGGGCAAGTTCTTCGGACAGCGTGCTGACCGCAAGAAGGCCATTGTGCGTCTCGCCGAGGGCCAGACCATTGCCGCCCTTGAGGGCCAGGCTTAAGGAGATCTGACACATGGCCGTCAAGAAATACCGTCCCTACACCCCCAGCCGTCGCCAGATGACGACTGCGGACTTCAGTGGACTGACCAAGAAGCGCCCCGAAAAGGCGCTCACCGAAGCGCTGCCCAAGACCGGTGGCCGCAACAACCGTGGCCGCATCACCAGCCGCTTCATCGGCGGCGGGCACAAGCGCCTGTACCGCATTATCGACTTCAAGCGCCGCGACAAGGCGGGCGTGACTGCCAAGGTCGCTGCCATTGAGTACGATCCCAACCGCAGCGCGCGCATTGCCCTGCTGCACTACGCCGACGGCGAGAAGCGCTACATCCTGGCCCCCGAAGGCCTGCAGGTGGGCGCCACCGTGAATGCGGGCCCCGAGGCCGAGCCCAAGCTGGGCAACGCCCTGCCGCTGCGCTTCGTGCCGGTGGGTGCCGTGGTGCACAGCGTCGAACTGATCCCTGGTAAGGGTGCCCAGATCGCCCGCAGCGCCGGTACCAGCATTCAGGTGCAGGGCAAGGAGCGCGACTACGTGATCCTGCGTCTGCCCAGCGGCGAGCTGCGCCGCATTCACTCCGAGTGCTACGCCACCCTGGGGACCGTGGGCAACGCCGAGCACAAGAACATCAACCTGGGTAAGGCTGGACGCAGCCGCTGGCTGGGCAACAAGCCCCATCAGCGCGGCAGCGCCATGAACCCCGTGGATCACCCCCACGGCGGTGGTGAAGGCCGCACCGGTGCCGGCCGCCAGCCTGTGAGCCCCTGGGGCCAGCTGGCCAAGGGTCTCAAGACCCGTCGCAAGCGCAAGAACAGCGACCGTTTCATCATCACCCGCCGCGGCGGGAAGTAAGGAGGGTAGAGCATGCCCCGCAGCCTCAAGAAAGGCCCGTTCGTGGATGATCACCTCCTGAAGAAGGTGGACGCCCAGAACGAGCGCAAAGACAAGCGCCTTATCAAGACCTGGAGCCGCCGCAGCACCATCGTGCCCGAGATGATCGGCCACACCATTGCCGTGCACAACGGCAAGCAGCATGTGCCGGTGTTCGTCAACGAGCAGATGATCGGCCACAAGCTGGGTGAATTCAGCCCCACCCGCAGCTACCGTGGCCACGGCGCCGACAAGAACGCCAAGGGGAGCAAGAAGAAATGACCGCTCCTGAATTCCGCAACAAGAAGCAGCGCAAGCAGGAAGTCAAGCTGCGCAAGCCCGGCTACGCCGTGGCGAAGTACGTGCGCATGAGCCCCCGCAAGGTGCGCCTCGTGGTGGACGTCATTCGCGGCAAGAGCGTGCGTGACGCCGAGGACCTGCTGCGCTTCATCCCCCGCGCGGCCAGCGAGCCCGTGGCCAAGGTGCTCAACAGCGCCAAGCATAACGCGCTGCACAACGACTCCATGCTTGAAGACCGCCTGGTGATCACCGCCGCCTACGTGGATGCGGGCCCCACCCTCAAGCGCCTGATTCCCCGGGCACGCGGCAGCGCCAACATCATCAAGAAGCGCACCAGCCACATCACCATCATCGTGGGCGAGAAGGGAGCCAAATAATGGGCAACAAGATCAACCCCAACGGCTTCCGCCTGGGCATCACGCGTGGCTGGAACAGCCGCTGGTACGCCGGCAAGAAGCAGTACGCCGGCCTGCTGAAAGAAGACGAGAAGATCCGCAAACTCGTGCAGCGCAAGCTGAACGCGGCTGGGATTGCCCGCATTGAAATTGAGCGCGCTGGCCAGCAGGTTAACGTGATCATCAGCGCGGCCAAGCCCGGTATCGTGATCGGTAAGGGCGGCGAGAGCATCAAGGAGCTGCGTCAGGACATCGAGCGTCTGGTGTCGGCTGGCACGGTCGCTGTGAACGTCGCGGAGATCCCCAACCCCAACATCAGCGCGCCCCTGGTGGCCCTGCGCATTGCCGAGCAGATTGAGCGCCGCTTCGCGTTCCGCCGCGCCATGAAGCAGGCCGCGCAGCGCGTGATGGAGTCGGGCGCCCGTGGCGTCAAGATCATCCTGGCCGGCCGTCTGGGCGGCGCCGAGCAGGCCCGCACCGAGATGGTGCGCGAGGGCCGCGTGCCCCTGCACACCCTGCGCGCCGACATTGATTACGGCACCGCCCGCGCCGAGACCACCTACGGAAGCTTAGGCATCAAGGTGATGGTCTTTACCGGTGAAGTCATCGGTGGCCGCACTGAAACCTTCGCGCGTCCCCAGCGCCGCAACGACGAGCGCCGCCGCGAAGACGGTGACCGTCCCAACCGCCGCCGCCCCGCCGCGCGGCGCCGTCCCGGAGGTGAGTGATGCTTCTTCCCAAGCGCACCAAGTTCCGTAAGCAGCACCGTGGCCGGATGACCGGTGACGCCAAGGGCGGCGACTACGTCGCGTTCGGCGACTTCGGCCTGATCGCCCTGGAGCCCGCCTGGATCAAGAGCAACCAGATCGAGGCCTGCCGTATCGTCATGAGCCGTCACTTCCGCCGTGGGGGCAAGATCTACATCCGCATCTTCCCCGACAAGCCCGTGACGAAGAAGCCCGCCGAAACCCGAATGGGTAAGGGTAAGGGCGCCGTGGAGTACTGGGTGAGTGTGGTCAAACCCGGCCGCGTGATGTTCGAGGTGAGCGGCGTGACCGAGGAGCAGGCGAAAGAAGCCTTCCGCCTGGCCGGTCATAAGTTGCCCATCCAGACCAAGATGGTCAAGCGCGAGGTTTACGATGAAGCCCAGTGAGATGCGCAACCTGAAGGCGGACGATTTCGCGCGTGAAATCGAGAGCCGCAAGAAAGAACTGATGGAGCTGCGCTTTCAGGCGGCCATGGGCACCCTGAGCCAGCCGCACCGCGTGCAGCAGCTCCGCCGTGAAGTGGCCCAGCTCAACACCATCAAGAGCGAGCTGAGCAAGCAGCAGGGAGAGCAGGCATGAAAAAGACCTTTACGGGCGTCGTCGTGAGCGACAAGGCCGACAAGACGGTCAGCGTCAAGGTCGAGCGCAAGTTTGCTCACCCCCTGTACGGCAAGGTTGTGACCCGCAGCCACAAGTACGCGGCCCACGACGAGAACAACGAATACAAGGTGGGTGACCGCGTGGAGATCATCGCCGTGCGCCCCATCAGCAAGACCAAGACCTGGAAGGTGACCAAGCTGGTCGAGCGTCCCCGTGGCATCGAGACCACGGCGGTGGACACCGAAGGCGGTAACGCATGATCATGCCCCAGTCCCGCCTGGACGTGGCGGACAACAGCGGCGCGCGCGAGATCATGTGCATCCGCGTGCTGAACAGCGGCATCGGCGGTAAGGGTCTGACCACCGGCGGCGGCGGCAACAAGCGCTACGCCCACGTGGGTGACATCATCGTGGCTTCCGTCAAGGACGCTGCGCCGCGCGGCACCGTGAAGGCCGGCGACGTGGTCAAGGCCGTGGTCGTGCGTACGTCACACGCCATCAAGCGTGCCGACGGCAGCACCATCCGCTTCGACAAGAACGCCGCCGTCATCATCAACAACCAGGGCGAGCCCCGTGGTACCCGCGTCTTCGGGCCGGTGGCCCGCGAGCTGCGCGACCGCCGCTTCATGAAGATCGTGTCCCTGGCCCCGGAGGTGCTGTAATGCCCCGTCCCAGCGCTGGTAGCCACCACAACGACAAGCTGCACGTGAAAAAGGGTGACACCGTCATCGTGCTGAGCGGCAAGCACAAGGGCAAAAGCGGCAAGGTGCTGCTGGCGCTGCCCCGCGACCAGAAGGTCGTGGTGGAAGGCGTGAACCTCGTCACCAAGAACGTCAAGCCCAGCCCCGCCAACCCTCAGGGCGGCCAGGAACAGCGCGAGCTGGCCCTGCACGCCTCCAAGGTGGCCCTGGTGGACCCCGAAACCGGCAAGGCCACCCGCGTGCGCAAGCAGATCGTGGACGGCAAGAAAGTCCGCGTGGCTGTGGCCAGCGGCAAGACCATCGACTGAGATTCTTTCAGGGGCACCTTTAGACGGGTGCCCCGCGCGGCCCACACCGCGCGAAGCGAGGCAACATGCAGACCCTCAAGGCCAAATACAACGAACAGGTGCGCCCCAGCCTGGTGCAGCAGTTCGGTTACACCTCCGTGATGGCCGCCCCCCGCATTGAAAAGATCGTGATCAATGAGGGCCTGGGCTCCAGCAAGGAAGACAGCAAGGCCATTGACAAGGCCGCCAAGGAACTGGGCCTGATCACCCTGCAAAAGCCCATTGTCACCAAGGCGAAAAAGAGCATCTCCAACTTCAAGCTGCGCCAGGGCATGCCCGTGGGCCTGAAGGTCACGCTGCGCGGCGAGCGCATGTACGTGTTCCTGGAGAAGCTGATCAACATCGGCCTGCCCCGCATCCGTGACTTCAAGGGCGTGAACCCCAACGCCTTCGACGGCCGTGGCAACTACAACCTGGGCATCAAGGAGCAGCTGATCTTCCCCGAGATCACCTACGACATGGTGGACAAGGTGCGCGGCATGGACATCACGATTGTCACCACCGCCAAGACCGACGAAGAGGCCCGCGCGCTGCTCCAGGCGATGGGTCTGCCGTTCCGGAAATAAGGAAGCGTTATGGCGAATACCTCGAAAGTTGTGAAAGCGGCGCGCGGCCATAAGTTTGCCGTGCAGAACTACAACCGCTGCTCCCGCTGTGGCCGCGCCCGTGGCTACTACCGCTTCTTCGGCATGTGCCGCATCTGCATCCGCGAGATGGCGCACAAGGGCGAACTGCCCGGCGTGAAAAAAGCCAGCTGGTAAGACGCAGTCTCAAAGAAGACCCTCCCATGTGGGGGGGTTTTCCTTTGGGCCCTTCTGGGCTTCTGAGAGCAGGGCCTGGAGCCGACGCACTTCCGCAATGAGAAGGGGAACATCTGTGCGGGCGGCGGCAACAAAGATGGCGTTCTCGTTGAGCAGTTCGGCGTCTGCCAGGGGCGGATATTGAAGCGTGGTGATAGCAATGACGCTCTCAGCAGGGACACCGCCGGTCATAAGCCTCTGCTTGTGCCGGGTTCCGTCTACGAAGCAGCCTTTACCGATGATCTCCCCCGTGGTCTCGTCCAAGATCCCCTCGCTCTTGTGACCACGAGGCTGAGTGCCCACGTAGGTCGCGCCCTGACAAAGTTCGTCGTCGGTCGCAATGGCGTACCAGGGGCCCGGGGTTGCCCGCTGCGTGCACCGCTCCATCTCAGTCAGGTGCTCTTCGGTCAGGCCCTCAGTTTGACAGGAGCCCCGGCCGCCACCCTGCCCCTCATTGCCTTCGACGCCCTGACTCTGGTACACTCCCTAATTGCCGTGTCTTGACTCTGGTCAGGCGTGCGGCGCTGTGCCCCCCGGAGACGAACAGATCACTTGACCTGTGATCGTCCGGCGGAGGAAAAGACCCAACAGAAGAAGCGCTGCGCCCCGCAGCCCACATTCGATTTGGGGAGACGCGTGCCCGTCCGCCAGCCTTGTCTGGGGCCGGGCCACCTGCCGGGAGCAGGCCTGCATGCAGGAACCAGCCCGGATCAACACAGCCCCTTGGAGGCTACATGTTGAGTGATCCCATCGCCGATATGCTCACGCGCATCCGCAACGCGACGCGCACCCACAAGGAGACCGTGGACATCCCGGCCTCCAAGTTCAAGGAGCAACTCGCCAAGCTGCTCGTGGCCGAAGGCTACGTGGCGTCCGCCGAGCGCCTGCGCCCCGAAGGCCAGCAGTTCGACGTGCTGCGCCTGACCCTGAAGTACGGCGCCAAGCGCGAGCAGGTCATCAAGCACATTGAGCGCATCAGCCGCCCCGGGCGCCGCGCCTACGTGAGCGCCGAGAACCTGCCCCGCATTCAGCGTGGCCTGGGCCTGGCCGTGGTTTCCACGAGCAAGGGCCTGCTGCCCGACCGCGAAGCCCGCAAGCAGGGCGTCGGCGGCGAAGTGATCTGCGTTCTCTGGTAATCCAGAGCCCGTCCGCAGACTACCCCGCACACCCACCTGACCTCGCGCCAGCGAATTTAAGGCAAGAAGGAGGACAGCTATGTCCCGTATCGGAAGAATGCCCATCGCCGTGCCCAGCGGCGTGACCCTGAGCGCCCAAGACGGCGTGTTCAAGGTCAAGGGGCCCAAAGGCGAACTGACCGTTCCCTACAACAGCGAGCTGACCATCAAGCAAGACGGCGACACGCTGCTTGTGGAGCGCCCCAGCGACCAGCAGCGCCACCGCGCCCTGCACGGTCTGACCCGCACCCTGGTGGCCAACGCCGTCAAAGGTGTGAGCGAGGGCTACACCATCAACCTGGAACTCAAGGGCGTGGGTTTCCGCGCCAAGATGAGCGGCAAGGCCCTGGAACTGGCCATCGGTTTCAGCCACCCCGTCATCATTGAGCCGCCTGCTGGCGTGAGCTTTGCAGTGCCCGAACCCACCAAGATTGACGTGATTGGCATTGACAAGCAACTCGTCGGTCAGGTGGCGGCCAACGTGCGCAAGGTGCGCAAGCCCGACGCCTACCACGGCAAGGGCGTGCGCTTTGTCGGCGAGAAGATCAGCCTCAAGGCCGGTAAGGCTGGTGCCACCGGCGGCAAAGGGAAGAAATAATGGCGACCCAGACGACCGTGCGCCGCAAGCTGCGCGCCCGCCGCAAGGTGCGGCAGGCCGCTGGCGAGCGTCTGCGACTCAGCGTGTACCGCTCCAGCAAGCACATCTACGCCCAGATCATCGACGACAGCAAGGGCATCACCGTTGCTGCGGCTTCCTCGGCCGCCGTCAAGACGGGCACCAAGACCGACACCGCCGCCGCCGTGGGCAAGGCCCTGGCCGAAGCAGCGGCCGCCAAGGGCGTCAAGTCGGTGGTTTTTGACCGTGGTCAGTTCCGTTACCACGGACGCGTGAAGGCGCTGGCAGACGCGGCGCGGGAGGGTGGCCTTGACTTTTAATCGTCGTAACGACCGCAACGCGGAGCGCGAGAGCAGCGAATTTGAAGAGAAGATGCTGTTTGTCAACCGCACCTCCAAGACCTACCAGGGCGGACGCCGCTTCCGCTTCGCTGCGCTGGTGATCCTGGGCGACCGCAACGGCCGCGTGGGCATGGGCATCGGCAAGGCCAAGGAAGTGCCCGTGGCCATTGAAAAAGCCAAGAGCATTGCCCGCAAGAACATGATCACTGTGCCGGTGGAAAACGGCACCATTCCCCACGACATCGTGGGGGAGAACAGCACCAGCCGCGTGCTGCTCAAGCCTGCTGGCCCCGGTACCGGCGTGATTGCCGGCACCGTGCCCCGCTCGATCGCCGAACTGGCCGGCATCACCAACATGCTGTCCAAGGAACTGGGCAGCCGCAACAAGGTGAACGTGGCCTACGCCGTGTTCGATGGCCTGAAGAACCTCCGCACCGCCAAGCAGGTTCGTGCCCTGCGCGGCGAGGTGCAGCCCGCCGGAGGCGCCCAGTGAAAATTACCCTGAAGCGCAGCGTCATCGGTCGCCCTGAATACCAGGTCAAGACCGTACAGGCGCTGGGTCTGCGAAAGATCGGCGACAGCCGCGAAGTGAGTGATTCGCCCGCCATTCGCGGCATGGTGAACACCGTCAAACACCTCCTGGAGGTCCAGGAATGAAACTCCACGAACTGACGCCCCATGTGGGCAGTCGCAAGAACCGCAAGCGCGTGGGCCGTGGCCCCGGCGGCACCGACAAGACGGCCGGCCGTGGTCACAAGGGCCAGAAGTCGCGCAGCGGTGCGGGCAAGGGCAGCTTCTTTGAGGGTGGCCGCAGCCGCCTGATCGCCCGCCTGCCCAAGAAGGGCTTTAACAATGTGGGCACCACCTACGAAGTGGTGAACCTGGCCCAGCTGGCCAACATTGAAGACGCCACCATTGACCGGAACGTGCTGGAACTGATGGGCCTCGTGCGCCGCAAGAACCGCCCCGTGAAACTGCTGGGCAGCGGTGAGATTGCCCGCGCCGTGACCATTCACGTGGACGCGGCCAGCGAAGGCGCCGTGAAGGCCGTGGAAGCGGCCGGCGGCAAAGTGATCCTGCCCGAAGCAAACGAAGCCGAGAAGGCGGAATAAATGCTGCGCGCCTTCCGCGACGCATTCCGGATTCCGGAACTGAGGCGGAAGATTGTGTTCACCCTGCTGCTCCTCGCCGTGTACCGGCTGGGGAGCAGCATTCCCACACCAGGGGTGAACGGCGCCGCGCTGAGTAACGCCGACTCGGCGGGGCTGCTGGGCCTGATCAGCATGATCTCGGGCGGCAATCTTTCGCAGTTCTCGATCTTCGCACTGGGGGTGCTGCCGTACATCACGGCCAGCATCGTCATTCAGCTGATGACCACCACCATTCCGGCCCTGGAGAAACTCTCCAAGGAAGGAGAAGAGGGCCGCAAGAAGATCAACCAGTACACCCGCTACGCGGCGGTAGGCCTGGGCGCCGTGCAGGCGCTGTTCTTCTCGCTGTACATCACCAACAACGCCAGCTTCCTGGCGCCCGGCTGGGACGCGGGCCTGTTTACCATCGTCGTGATGGTGCTGACCCAGGTGGCGGGCGTGGCCTTTACCATGTGGATTGGCGAGCGCATCACCGAAGTGGGCGTGGGCAACGGCATCTCGCTGATCATCACGGCGGGCATCATCGCCATGTACCCCGGGGAGATCATGCGCACGGCCGAGCTGGTGCAGGCCGATGGCGGCGAAGGCAACTGGCCGCTGCGCCTGCTGGCCTTTGTGGGCGTCATTCTCGTGACCATTGCCGGCATCGTGTACATCTACCAGGCCGAGCGCCGGGTGCCCGTGACCTACGCCCGCGCCCGGGGCGGCGCAGCGGCGCAGGCGCGCGGCGCCGGTCAGGCCACCTGGCTGCCCATCAAGGTGAACCAGGCCGGCGTGATTCCGGTGATTTTCGCCAGCGCCATGCTGATCATTCCCAACCTGATCGCCAGTGCCACGGCCCAGCGCGCGCCCAACGTCAACGCGTTTATCCAGACGTACCTGACCTTTGGTCAGCCGCTGTACATCGCCCTGGAAGCCCTGCTGATCTTCGGATTCACGTACCTCTACAACAGCGTGCAGTTTGATCCCAAACGCATTGCCGAGCAGCTGCGCGAAGCCGGGGGCTTCATCCCGGGCGTGCGGCCGGGGGCCCCCACCGCCGACTTCCTGGGCACCATCAGCAGCCGCCTGAGCCTGTGGGGCGCAGTGTTCCTGGTCATTCTGACCGTGATGCCGCAACTCGTGCAGCGCTGGACGGGTATCAGCACCTTCCAGTTCAGCGGCACAGGCCTGCTGATCATCGTGGGGGTGGCGCTCGAAACCCTCAAGCAGCTTGAAGCGCAACTGACGGTGCGCCGCTACGACGGGTTCATCTCCAAGGGCCGCATCCGTGGCCGCATGAACCGCGACAACTAAACCGGGCCGGAAAAGGACAGGTTCTTGCCTGTTCCCGAAACAGACGGAACGCGCACCATCCTTTTCAGGCAGGCCGCCCCACTCCAGGGGCGGTTTTTTCTGGCCCGCCCCACGCGTTTCGTCACCCCTGCGGGAACAGGCCCCGCCTGGGCAGGGCCAGACGAACTGGGCGCGCAGCCACTATGCTGAAGTGTGAACGGAGGAAACGTGACTCAAGCCAAACACAATGTCGTGATCTTCCTGGGGCCGCCCGGCGCGGGCAAGGGCACCCAGGCCGAGCGACTGGCGCAGGACAAGGCGCTTATCAAGATCAGCACCGGGGACATTCTGCGCGACCACGTCTCACGCGGCACTGAACTTGGTCAGCAGGTAAAGCCCATCATGGACGCCGGGCAGTTGGTGACCGACGAGATTCTGATTGCCCTGATCCGCGACAAGCTGGCCGACATGGACCCGGTGCGCGTGATCTTCGATGGCTTCCCCCGCACCACTGCCCAGGCCCAGGCCCTGGACGTGCTGCTGGAAGAACTGGGCGCTCCAGTGTGCGCCGTGCCTCTGCTGGACGTGCCCGATGAGGTGCTGGTGCGCCGCATCGTGGAGCGGGGGCGTCAGGCCGCCGCCCGCGGAGAGGCCGTGCGCAGCGACGACACCGAGGAAGTGGCCCGCCGCCGCCAGCAGATCTACCGAGAGGAGACCCAGCCACTGATTGACTACTACTCGGCCCGCGGCCACCTGTACCGCGTGGACGGCGTGGGCACGATGGACGAGGTCTATGACCGCATTCTGGCGGGTATGAACTGAGCCTCTGATCCAGCCGGGCTGCCTGTGTCCCTGTGGGGAGGCTGGCAGCCCTTTTTTGACATGCAGCTTGGCCCCCCCAGGTGCCCCCGTTGGATGACCTCCGGCCTTCACCACTTGGAGCACTCCCCGGGCTATCGTCTTCAGCGAACCTTATGATTTCTCATTTGCTGGCCCACCTGCCCCACACCTGGTCACGTGCGGCGCTGTGCCTGGGCGCGGTGGCGGCGCTGGCGCTGCCCACGCCTGCCCAGGCCCGGCCCATGGTGCTGGTGTTTCATCAGGTGGGAACGGCCGGTGGCGCGTCGCTGGGGATTTCACCTGAGGCCCTGCGGCACCGGGTCGAGACCCTGCGGCGCCTGGGCTACCGCTTTGTGACCTCCAGTGAAGCGGCCCGCGCCCCGGCGGGCGAACGCGTGGCGGTCATTCAGTTCGATGACGGCTTTGAGAGCGTGTATCGCCTCGCCTTTCCAGTGCTGCGCGAACTGGGCGTGCCCGGCACCACCTACGTGATCTGGTCCCGGCTGAACCGCCCGGGCAGCCTCAGCGCGGCGCAGGTGGCCGAACTGCGCGCGGCAGGCTGGGAGGTGGGCACCCACTCGCACTCGCACGCAGCGCTGGCCGACCTGAGCCCTGGGGGGCTGCGGCGGGAACTGGCCCCAGGTGAGGAGGCCGGGCCGCAGACGGCGCAGTGCGTGGCCTATCCCCTCAACCGGCACGACGCCCGGGTGCGCCGCGAAGCCGCGCGGCAGGGCCTGAACTGCGGCGTGGCCGGGGGCCCCCCGCCCCTGACCCGCGCCGACCCCATGGCGCTGCCGGCCCCCGCCATCACGCCCTGGGACGACACCCTGCTGCCCCTGCGCACCCGCTGGGGCGTGGACGCCCGCACACCGCTGCTGGCCGCCGGACTGCTGCTGCCCGCCCTGGACGGTCTGGGCACGGCACACCCCCTGGCCGCGCCGCCGCGCACCTGGAACGCCGCGCACTACGAACTGCTGGGCAACGGTCTGATCACGGCCGCCTGGCGCGGGGAGCGCGACACCCGGCTGGCATGGCGCGAGGGGCGCTGGAGCGTGAATCTGGCGGCCCGCCGGGGTGTGGGCCCGGGGCAGGCCGCCTATACCGGCCTGGGCGCGGCGCTGAACCTTGCGCCCGTCACCCTGGCGGCGGGCCTGGATTCCGGCGGGCCGCTGGTGGGAGGCGCCCTCGCTCTGGGCGGGTACGGCGAGGTCTGGGCGCGGGCCAGCCGCGTGGGCGGCGAGTGGTTCTGGGCCTGGGGCGGCACCCTGATTCCGGTTGACTACGTGCAGCTGTCGGCGGCGCAGGACCGCGCGGGCACCCAGCTGGGCCTGCGCGCGGCGCTGCCCTGGCAAAGTGGCGAAGGCCGCCCTCTGCGCGTGGGCGGCGGCTACCGCTGGGGCGAGGGCGCCGGGCCCTACGCCGAGCTGGAGTACCGCGTGGGCAGCTATAGCGTGGCCGCCGAGGTGAGCCGTGGACGCCGCTTCGGGGTGCGGCTGACGGCGGTATGGTGAGCCCAAGCTGTCTTCGCTTCAGCCGCGCTGAGCCAACACCAGAACTGGGCACCAGGTCAACAAGCTGCCTCTGAAGTCTGGTCTCATCAGTGCCTGACAACACCGGGCAAAGCTGACCCTATGAACGTACTGACTGGACTGGGTGCCGTGGCCCTTGCAGGCGGAATTGCGCTGGCGGCGACGCCGTATTCGCAGGTGGACATCACCATCAAAACGGAGATGTCTGATGGTCAGCTCAGCACGTCTCCTTCGGCCTCGCCCGTGCTGGGAATCCAGAACCCCAAAGTCCGTGGTGGCGTGGCCTACGTGGGCATGGCCCGTCAGATGGGAGAGTACAGCGCCGTACTGGGCACCAAACTGCCGGTCAATCTGCATCTGAACCTCTCGCAGGGGAGCCTCCGGGGCCAGCTGACGGGCCTGACCCTGCGCGGTCTGGACCTGGCCACCAACCAGACCGACGTCAACCTGAAGCTGCCGGCTGGAAGCTACGGCGGCACCCTGCGCACCCAGCAGGGCGAGGTGCAGTTGCAAGTCCCGGCCGGGACCGGCGTGCAGCTCATCCTCCAGAAGTTCAGCATGGGCAGCCTGACCATCAACGGAGCAGTTGTGGTGGATACCCTGCAGGCTTCAGGCACCTATGCCACCCCCAACTTCGAGAGCGCCAGAACTAAGATTCGCCTGACTGTCATCAGTCAGCAGACCGATCTCATCGTCAAGAATCAGTAAACGGAGCCGCTCACTGGCGGTGAGGGCCCCGTGGAGGAGAGGTCAGGCTGCTACCGCTTGCTGCCTGTGCACTGGCTCTTGCCCTCCGCTTGATGCCCATGATACCTTTACGTTTGGCTTGTATCAGGCCTGGAGGTTGCGTGGCAAGACGAAAGATGCCGGAACAGCGGGAAAAGCGTAAGAAGGAAGAGTCCGATACCGTGCGGGCCGAGGGCGTGGTGGAAGAGGCGCTGCCGAACACCACCTTTCGCGTGAAGCTCGACACCGGGCACGACATCCTGGCTTACATCAGCGGCAAGATGCGCATTCACTACATCCGCATCCTGCCGGGGGACCGCGTGGTTCTGGAAATCAGTCCCTACGACACGACGCGCGGACGCATCGTCTACCGCAAGTAACCCCGGCCGAAGTACCCAACAGATTCCCTACCGGCCAAGGTAGGTGGGGGGTCGAGCGCTGCCAGTCAGGGTCCATGATGGGACCTTTTGGCGCGGCGGCGCGAGGAGGAAGCAATGAAAGTTCGCAGCAGTGTCAAAAAGATGTGCGACAACTGCAAAGTGATCCGCCGCCATGGGCGCGTGCTGGTCATTTGCTCCAACGTCAAGCACAAGCAGAGGCAGGGCTGATATGGCGCGTATTGCTGGCGTTGACCTGCCCCGCGAAAAGCGCGTTGAAATCGCGCTGACCTACATCTACGGCATCGGCCTGACCCGCGCCAAGGAAGTGCTGGCCCGCACCGGGATCAGCGCGGACACCCGCGTGAAGAACCTCAGCGAAGCCGAGCAGAGCACCCTGCGCGAGGCCATCGAGAAGACCTACAAGGTCGAAGGTGACCTGCGCAGCGAGGTGGGCCAGAACATCAAGCGCCTGATGGACATCGGCGCTTACCGTGGCCTGCGTCACCGCCGTGGCCTGCCCGTGCGCGGCCAGCGCACCAAGACGAACGCCCGCACCCGCAAGGGCCCGCGCAAGACCGTCGCCGGTAAGAAAAAGGCCACGAGGAAGTAAGCCATGGCGAAGAGCACCAAAGGCAAGACCCCGCGCCGCGCCCGGCGCAACATCAGCGCTGGCCGCGCGTACGTGCACGCCAGCTACAACAACACCATCGTGACCATCACCGATCTGGACGGCAACAGCGTCGCCTGGAGCAGCGGCGGCACGATTGGCTACAAGGGCAGCAAGAAGGGTACCCCCTACGCCGCCCAGCTGGCCGCCGCCGACGCCGTGAAAAAGGCCGTACAGACCTTTGGCATGAACGTGGTGGACGTGATTGTGCGTGGCAGCGGCTCCGGCCGCGAGCAGGCCATCCGCGCCATTCAGGCGTCGGGCATTGAAGTGAAGTCCATCATGGACGACACCCCCGTGCCGCACAACGGCTGCCGCCCCAAGAAGAAGTTCCGCGCCTAAACGCGCCAAGCCGCTGCCCACCTGTCCCGCTTCCCCTGCCGCCCCACGCGGCATAAGCCTCACCACGGGCGATGGAAGCGGGCGCCAGAGGGCCGCAGACCCGATTTGAGCCCCCAGGGCCAATCGCAAGGAGAATTTGAACATGGGTCGTTTCCGTGGTTCCATTACCAAGCAGAGCCGCCGCGAAGGCATCAACCTCGCGGAGACTGAAAAAGTCCAGAAGTACCTGGACCGCCGCCCCTACGCGCCCGGCCAGCACGGCCAGCGCCGTGGCCGTGGCCGGCCCAGCGACTACTCGGTGCGCCTGCGTGAAAAGCAGAAGCTCGCCCGCCTGTACGGCATTGGCGAAAAGCAGTTCCGTAACCTCTTCGAGGAAGCGGCCAACGTCCCCGGCGTGACCGGCACCGTGTTCCTGCAGCTGCTGGAGCGCCGCCTGGACAACGTGGTGTTCCGCATGGGCTTTGCCAGCACCCGCCGTCAGGCCCGGCAGTTCGTGGGCCACGGCCACATCCTGGTCAACGGCAAGAAAGTGGATATCCCCAGCTACCGCGTCAAGATTGGCGACGAGCTGACCGTGGCTGAAGGCGCGCGCAAGATCGGTTTTATTCAGGAGAACATGGAAGCGCAAAAGCGCCGCCGCGTCAGCCCCTGGGTGGAACTGGACGCCGAGAACTTCAAGGGCACCTTCTCCCGCCTGCCCGCGCGTGAAGACCTCGCCCTGCCCATCAACGAGAACTTCATCATCGAGTACTACTCGCGCTAAATCAGGAGGCCCCAGTGGATCAAAAGCGCCCTCAACTCAAAGCCCGCGTGGACGGCGACTACGGCGAATTCGTCCTGGAGCCGCTCACGCGCGGTTACGGCGTCACCATCGGGAACCCCATCCGGCGCATCCTGATGTCCTCGATCCCCGGCACGGCTGTGACCAGCGTGTACATCGAGGACGTCCTGCACGAGTTCTCCACCATCCCCGGCGTCAAGGAAGACGTCATCCAGATCATTCTGAACCTCAAAGAACTCGTGGTGAAGTTTCATGCCACGGGCCCCAAAACCCTGACGCTGCGCGCGCAGGGCGAAGGGGTGGTGCGCGCCAGCGCCTTTGAGGTGCCCAGTGACGCGGAAATCGTCAACCCTGACCTCGTGATTGCCACGCTGGCCGAAGACGGCAAGCTGGTCATGGAAGTGCGCGTGGAAGAAGGCGAAGGCTACGTGCCCGCTGACAAGCACGCCACCAAGGACCGCATCAACTCCATTCCGGTGGACGCCGTGTTCTCGCCGGTACGGCGCGTGGCCTACCACGTGGAAAACACCCGCGTGGGTCAGCAGACTGACCTGGACCGCCTGATTCTGCGCGTCTGGACAGACGGCTCCACCGGCCCCCAGGACGCCCTGGACAAAGCCGTGGAGATTCTGCGTGACGAACTGACGGTGTTCGGCAACGTGGAAACCCTGCCCGCCGCCGTGCCGGAATACCAGCAGCCGGTCTACACCCCGGCGCCCAGCGCGCCCAACGTGTACGACCTGCCGCCCACCACCGGCAGCGTGAACCTGAACCCCGGCGACTACCCCGCCGAACTGGACACGCCCCGCGTGACCCTCGAAGGCCTGGGCCTGACCACCCGCGTGCTGCATTCCCTCAAGGAAGAAGGCATTGACTCGGTGGACGCCCTGTGCGCCCTGTCCGACCGCGACCTGAAAAAGGTGCCCGGTATCGGCGAGCGCAGCCTCGACGAAATCAAGCAGCAACTGGCCCAGTTTGGGCTGGCGCTGCGCGACTGAGAAAAGGTCTGAGGATCAAAGAGTCGAAGGGTTTAAGGAGAGAGCACGCTGAAGTTGCCGGCCTTGCCCAGGTTCCTTCCCGCGCCCCGCTTCCTGCCTCCCGCACCCTCTTTCTCCCGCTGACCGCTTTCCACCCCCCATTTACCCCCAAGGAGACCCACCATGCGTCACGGTAAAGCCGGTCGCAAGCTCAACCGCAACAGCAGCAGCCGTGTGGCCCTGGCCCGTGCCCAGGCCACCGCCCTGCTGCGCGAGGGCCGTATCCAGACGACCCTCACCAAGGCCAAAGAGCTGCGCCCCTACGTTGAGAAACTGATCACCACTGCCAAGGGCGGCGACCTGCACGCCCGCCGTCTGGTCGCCCGCGACATCCACGACAACGCCGTGGTGCGCAAGGTCATGGACGAAGTGGCGCCCAAGTACGCCGACCGCCAGGGGGGCTACACCCGCATTCTGCGCGTGGGCACCCGTCGCGGCGACGGCGTGACGATGGCCCTGATCGAACTCGTCTGAGTTTTCCAGCCCACAAGAACCGGGAGCGTCAAGCTTCCGGTTTTTGCTTTGGTGGTCTGCGCCTGTGGCCGCCATACAGGGTCGGTGCCGAGGAGGGGAGAGGCTGTGCACCTCCCGGGCATGAGGAGCGCAGAGCCGTGCTTCGCTGCGGCCCGCCGGTCCTGAACTGAGTATACGAATGGGGCCCGGACTTCGTATCATTGGCCCATGCACGTCCCTGCGCCGCCGAGTGCAAGTTCTGACCCGGCGGATCTGTCCTTCCGGGAGCGGCGGCTGCTGGGCCGTCTGGTGCTGCCGGGCGGCGCCCTGGCGGTGGCGCTGCCGCTGTGGCTGCACGCCGCCTCGCCGTACCTGGGCACGTTTGATCAGGCGGCGCTGCCAGTGCTGCTGGTGTTGCTGGTGCTGCTGTCGGCGCTCAGCTGGACCCGCCTGCCGCTGACCTGGACCGAAACAGCGCTGGTGGCGGTGCTGAATGGTTTCGTGGTGTTGCGTTTGGGCGCCCTGCTGGCCGATAGCACGCTGGAGGCCGGGACCCGCGCGGCGCTGCTGAGCACCACCCTGCCCTGGACGGTCGTGGCCCTGATGCTGAACGCCTGGGTGTTTCCGGGGATGGCGGCGCTGCGGCTGAACTTCATGGTGCTGTGTGGTCAGGTGCTGTGCATGCTGGCGTGGTGGCCCCAGGGGGCCGGGCCCGCGCCGCTGTACCTGATGACCACGCTGATTCAGCTGGTGCTGGCCACCCTGGCCGTGCTCTCGGCGCAGCTGGTGGCCACGCGGCATACCTCGCTGGTCACGCGCCTGGCCCGGCAGGCCATGGCCGATGCCCATACCGATGTGCTGACCGGCCTGCCCAACCGCCGCGCCCTGATGCTGGCCCTGGAGGGGCTGGCCGGGCCCCTCACCATGGACGGCCCGCGCCTGGTGGCCGCCCTGGTGGATGTGGACCATTTCAAACGCATCAACGACGACCATGGCCACCCCCGGGGGGACGAGGTGCTGCGGGCGCTGGCGGTGCAACTGCGGGGGCACCAGCCGTCCGGCGGTCTGGTGGGACGCTACGGCGGCGAGGAATTCCTGTGTCTGCTGTGCCTGCCGGACGAAACAGCCGCGCTGGAATTCTGTGAGCGCCTGCGCAGCCGGGTGTCGCGCGAGCCACTGGCCGGGCTGCCCATCACCGTCAGCGTGGGCGTGGCGGTGATGGGCGCCCCGGTTCACGGCCCCACCCTGCTGGACGCCGCCGACGAGGCGCTGTATCAGGCCAAGCGCGCCGGGCGCAACCGCGTGCATCTGGCGGCCCCGGTGGCCGAGCGCTATGAACGCCAGCGCACCCCTGTGCCTGTGAAGACCTGATGGTGTGAAGGGATGACGGGCAGCAGGCAGGCCCCTGCCCCGGGTCTACAGCGCCGCCAGCGGTGCTGCCAGAGCCAGAGGGTTTGATGCGGACTGCCGTCCATTTCCGTACCATCCGGGAAGAAGGGCGATGTTCCCCGCCTTCGGCGCTGTTCCAGCCCAATTCCCGGAAATCCGCATTTATTCCTGCGCCCTCCGGTGGAAAAAATTCCGTAATGTGTTACGGAATTTTTCGGAAGCCGTATGACCCAGCCCAAGCTGACACCCGCACGCTGCCATTCAGGCCGGGTACAGAGAAGCGCCCCTCTGAAGATGGAGGGGCGCCTGTGGTGTCTGCGGTGTGCCGCTGTTCAGGCGCAGCGGCGCCCTATGGCCCTTCGCGGTAGATCCGGCTGGGAAAGTAATAGCGGTGCAGGGCCAGCTTGCCCAGCGCCACGGTGGGCACTGCCAGCAGCGCGCCCGCAAAGCCCAGCAGTGAAGCCCCCACCAGAATGGCCACAAGCACAGTAATGGGGTGCAGGTCCGTGGTTTTGCTGAGGATGTAGGGACTGAGGAAGTTGCCTTCAATCTGGTTGGCCGCCACGAACACCACGATCACCAGCAGAATCTTGAGCCACGCGCCGGGCAGGGTGAGGGCCAGCAGAATGGCGGGGGTGGCGCCAATGATGGGGCCCAGGTACGGCACGATGTTAAAGGCGCCGGCCAGAAAGCCGATGGCGGCGGCGCTGGGAATGCCCACCAGCGTGAGGCCCACCCACACGAACACCCCAATAAACACGGCAATCAGCAGTTGCCCGCGCACGTAGCCGCCCACAGCGGTCCCGGTCAATTCGCTGAGCTCCAGCACGCGTGGTTGCCACGGCCGGGGAAAGATGGCCAGCAGCGCCGCATTCACCCGGCTGTAGTCCAGCATCAGGTAGATGCTCATGAGCAGAATCAGCAGAATCTGGCCCACCATGCCGCCAATGGACAGCAGGCCGCTGAGCAGGGTGCCAGTGGAATTCAGGGCGTTTTGCAGGATGGGCACGATGTTGCGCCCGATGTTCTGCACGTAGGTCTGTGCCGCCGTGATCAGGCGCTCGCGGGCGTCGTCCAGTCCCGGTACACCCCGGGCACTGAGCCACGAGGACACGCGGTCCAGGGTGTCGCCCAGAGAGCCAATCTGGTCGGGCAGTTTTTGAAAGAGGGTGATGAGCTGCGCCGAGACCGTGGCCAGCAGAATGCCCGCCAGACTGAAGAGGGCCACAAACATCAGCATCACGAAAAACACGCCCAGCCCCCGTTTGACCCGCCCCTTTTCCAGCCAGTTGAGCAGCGGATTGGCGAGGTAAGCGATCAGAAAGGCCACGGCGAAGTCAATGACCACGGTGCGCACCTGCCCGACAAAGTGGTAGAGCGTGTACGCCACCAGGGCAAAGACCGCCAGACGAATCCAGGGCTGGCGCCACGCATATTGAAAGGCATTGGGATTCGGTGCAGGGGACAGGGGTGGGGGGCGGGTCACAGTGTTCCTACTGTACGGCAGGGCGCTGCCGCCGCCTGTCCAGCCTGTGTCTGCGCGCTGCGCTGGGGTGCAGTCAAGGCGTTCTTGCCCACAGTGGAGCCGGAAGCGGGATCAGAAGGTGCGCGTCACCACCTGCCCGGCCTGTCCCAGCGGCGCCGAGGCCGCGCCGTTCACACTCACCAGCACGGCCGCCGCGTTGCCTGTGCGGATGGTCACGCCGGTTTCAAAGCCCTTGACGGTGCCGGCGGTGGGCGTGCCCTCGAACAGCACGCGGCCCTGGGTATCGGTTACCCGGGTCCACGAAGGGCCCGAGAAGGTCACGGTGACGGGCGCCTTCGCCGGAGCCGGTACGGGGGTCGGCGCAGGGGTCGGCGCGGAAGGCGCGGCTGCCTGGGGCCTGGGGCGCGGCGCGTTCAGATCGGTCAGGAGGCTGCCCTGCCCGGCCGGGCGCAGGGTGGCGCGCAGGTTGCGGCTGCGGCCCAGGGCCACGGCTTCCTTGAGGGGCGTGCGGCCCGTCAGTTCCACTCTCAGCTGCGCCCGCGCCCGCGCCTGCAGGGGAAAAGAGCGCACCGGCGTGGTGCCCAGATAGCGGTTGTCGAGGTACACCCGTGCCCCGGCCGGTACGCTGCTGACAGTCAGCCGCACCGTGACGGGAAGGGGCGCCGCTGCCGGTTCCGGGGCCACGACGACCGCCGGCGCAGGCGCCCGCAGCAGGCGCCACGCTGCTGTGCCGCCCAGCAGCGCGGCCACCAGGCCCGCCCCCAGCAGCAGCGCGGGCGCGGCGCGGCGCGGC
Source organism: Deinococcus arcticus (assembly GCF_003028415.1). Lineage (NCBI taxonomy): Bacteria > Thermotogati > Deinococcota > Deinococci > Deinococcales > Deinococcaceae > Deinococcus > Deinococcus arcticus. The sequence continues at coordinate 75,997 of NZ_PYSV01000016.1, read as the reverse complement.
GCCCGGGCCGGCCGGGCCAGGGTGGGCGCCGGGGGCAGCGGCAGGTGGCGGTCAAATTCCGCCAGCAGCGGCGCCGGGTCCAGTCCCAGTTCCCGGGCGTAGCGCTGCAGGTAGGAGCGGGCAAAGGTCCGTTCGGGCAGGCGGTGCAGCTCGCCGTTTTCCAGGGCCTGCAGGTAATCGCTGCGAATCTTGGTGTGCAGGGCCACGTCCTGCGTGGTGCGCCCCTGCGCTTCCCTGGCCTGTTTCAGCGCGCTGCCAAACCCCATGTCCTTACCCTACACGGTGGCCGCGCCGGGTGTCTGTACCGGATTCGGCGCCCTGCTGAGCACCCCTTCACGCGGGCACAAAAAAGCGGGAGGCCACCAGGGCACTCCCGCTGCAAGGGTGGTCGGGGCTCAGCCGTCGTAGGGGCGGCCCAGGGCCTTGGGCGCGCGGCTACGGCCCGTGAAGATCAGCGCCAGAATGGTGATCAGGTAGGGCAGGGCCCCCACCAGCGAGGACGGCAGCAGGTTGGTGCCGCCCAGCACAATGGATAGCGCCTGCAGAAACCCGAACAGTAGCGTGGCGGCCAGCACACCCAGTGGCTTCCACTGCCCGAAGATCAGCGCGGCCAGCGCAATGAAGCCGGCCCCGGCGCTGATATTGCGCACGTAGGAATCCAGGTTGCCAATGCTCAGGAAGGCCCCAGCGGTACCCGCCAGCACCCCCGAGAGGATGACGGCGCTGTAGCGCATGCGCTTGACGTTCACGCCCATGCTGGCGGCGGCGCCGGGCTGCTCACCTGTGGCGCGCAGGCGCAGGCCGTAGGGCGTGCGGTACATCACGTACCACGTGACCGCCACGGCCAGGAAGGCAAAGAATACAGGCGGCGAGAAGCGCAGGTCGCCAAAGCCCCACAGGGGCAGCGCGTAGGCCACCTTGGGGCTTTCGTTGGACACGCCGTACAGGGCGGTCAGCAGCACGGCGGGCACGCCGGTGGCCAGCAGGTTAATGGCGGTGCCGCTGATCACCTGATCGGCGCGGTAGCGAATGCTGAGGACCGCGTGAATGGCGGCGATCAGGCCGCCCACCACGGCGGCAGCCAGCCAGCCCACCCAGGGCGCGGCCGGGCCCAGGCTGGGGGCCAACAGCTGCGCCACCACGGCGCCTGCCAGCGCGCCGAAGATGATCAGGCCTTCCAGGGCGATGTTCACCACGCCCGCGCGCTCGCTGAACAGGCCGCCCAGGGCGGTCAGCAGCAGCGGCACGACACTGCGGATAAAGGTGGCCAGAAAGGCCGTGGTCAGAAGCTGTGCAAAGAGGCTGTCCATTTACTTGCTCCCGTCGTTGGGGATGTGCATCTGGCGGTGCGCGACGGCATTGGTGGCCATGTTGGGCGCCGAGGAACTGGGGCCGCTCAGGGCCGCTGCGGGCGGCTCGGTGATGCGGCGGCTCAGGAAGCCGCCTGCGGCAATAAACAGCACGATCAGCGCCTTAAGGACCGTCACGATGTCGCTGTTCACCTTCTGCAGCTTGGTGGTGACGTTCACGCCGCCCGTATCAATGGTGCCGAACAGCACGCTGGCCGCCACCACGCCCGCCGGGGTGCTCTGGCCCATGAGGGCCACGGCAATCCCGTCAAAGCCCACGTTGACCGGCATGTTCTGCTTCAGGCGGTACTGGTCCAGTGCGCCGCCGTTCACGTAGTGGGTGCCGGCCAGGCCCGCGAACATCCCGGCAATCGTCATGGCCAGGATGGTGTTGCGCGCCACGCTGATCCCGCCGTATTCGGCGGCCTTGGGCGACAGGCCCACGGCGCGCAGGGCGTAGCCGGCCGCCGTGCGCCACATCAGCACGCCGAACAGCGCCACGCAGGCCAGCGCAATCAGGAACGCGCCGTTGAGCTGGCTGCCTGCCACCTCCACCGGAATGCCCACCCGCCACGTCAGGGCGCCCAGCACCAGGGCCACGGCCGCCGCGATCCATGAGCGCAGGCGGTGACCGCGCATGGCGATGCGCGTGACGAAGAAGGCCCCCAGCGCCACCAGCAGGCCAATGCTCAGGGCCACGGCGCCGTTCTGGCCCACGTTGAGCACTTCCAGCAGTGGGCGCAGCTGGGCCTGCGACTGAATCAGTTCACTCTCGGGGTTCGAGCCCTCGGCCTTGAAGGGCAGGGTGTAGGTTTTGCCCAGGAACGAGTAGGTGTCGCTGCCGATCATGAAGATGAAGATGGCCGACGCGATGTAGTTGAGCATGATGGTGTTGATCACTTCACTGGAACCGAAGCGCGCCTTGAGCACCCCGGGAATGGCGCCCCACAGGGCCCCGCCCGCGCCCGCCGCCAGCACGCTGAGCACCAGCAGGCCCCAGCCCAGGCTGGCCGGCCCGTACACGCCTACCAGCATCGCGGCAATGGCGCCCATGGTCAGCTGCCCCGGCGCGCCAATGTTAAACAGGCCCGTGCGGAAGGCAAAGGCCACCGACAGGCCAGTGAAGATCAGCGGGGTGGCCAGCTTCAGGCTGTCCAGCAGGGGACTGAGGGCCGTGACTGGCGCAAACAGCGAGGAATACACGAAATACACGAGGTCGCTCTTGGCCAGCCAGCCGCTCCACAGACTCAGGGGGGCGGCGCTGCTGTTGACCGCCGGTTGCACCACCAGCACCACGATGGCCCCCACCACGATGGCCAGGCCAATGGCGGTAAAGGGCACCAGCAGACCTCGCAGGCGGTTGAAGGTGTCCCACCAGCGCGGCAGGTAACTCAGGCCGGCGCCGGCGGCAATCAGGCCCGCCAGAGCCGGCAGAAACAGGCCCAGGTTCATGCCGCCGCTGGCATAGAAGTTGCGCAGCTGCCGCTTGGCCCCCGGGCGCAGGGCGGGATCGGCCAGCACGCGGGCGGTTTCGTTGTCCAGAGCGCCGCGCAGCACCAGCACGGCGGCGGTGGCCAGCACGAAGCCCACGAGCGCCGTGATCCAGAACCAGCGGGCGCGGCGCCACGCGCCGAAGAGGGTGGCGGCCAGCGCCGCCAGCGCGCCCCAGGCCAGCGGCAGCACCGGGCCGGTGGGTGGCAGGGGAATCTGCTGGTCGCCGGTCAGGTTATAGACGGCGCCGCTCAGGTGCAGCAGCGCGGCGTCGGCGTTGAATCCCCGGCCCAGCGTGGCCAGGGGCGTCAGGAGCAGCCCCAGAATGGCAACCGCGCAGACGATCATGGCGATGCGCGCCGCGACGCCAGACGGGCGAGAGTGAGAATCGTGGGTCACCTTCCCATTGTACGTGGTGCCAGGGAATTCCGGCCAGCCTTTGCCCGGGGGAGATGGGGGTGGGCTCTGCTATGCTGCCCGGTGGTATGGAACGCACCTTTGCCATGATCAAGCCCGACGGCGTGCGCCGTGGCCTGACCCCTGAAATCCTCAAGCGCATTCAGCACAAGGGCTACCGCATCGTGGGCCTCAAGCAGATGGTGATTGCCCGTGAAACCGCCGAGGCCCACTACGGCGAGCACAGGGAGCGGCCCTTCTTCGGCGAGCTGGTGGACTTTATTACCGGCGGGCCCGTGGTGGCCATTGCCCTGGAAGGAAATGGCGCTATCGCTGGCTGGCGCGCCATGATGGGCGCCACCAACCCCGCCAACGCCGCTCCCGGCACCATTCGCGCTGATTTCGCCACCACCACCGGCGAGAACGTGACCCACGGCAGCGACAGCCCCGAGAGCGCCGCGCGCGAACTGGGCCTGTTCTTTGCCGACGGCGAACTGCTGGCCTGAGCCCTTTTGCCCCCCGAGGCCGGCGCCCCCGCCCCCCACTGGGGGGCGGGGGCGCCGGCCTTCGTTGCGCGGGCTGTGCCGCCCCCGACTGACCCCATGCACTACTATTGGGCCGTGCTGCATGGCCCACCGGTGAACAAGTGCTTTGCGGGGGTGCCATGCCCAGGACCATGCATGAACACAGGCGCCACCCCACAGTTCAGCGGCGTGATACGGATTCCGTCCATTTCCGTAACATCCGGGAAAGAGCCGGATGTTCCTCCAATTCCCGGAAATCCATATTTGTTCCTTCTCCCTCCGGTCGGAAAAATTCCGTCACACATGACGGAATTTTTCGGAAGCCGTATGAGACAGCGGCGTGCCTGACGCCCTGCCCCTTCGCCTGCAACGCAGCCGGCAGGTGGCGGTCATCACGTCGTGCCTGGCTTACGTGCTGTACGCGCTGCTGACGGCCCTGATTGACCCGCCCGGCGCCTTTCCCGGGGCCTACAACGTGCCCAAATACTGGGCGGCACTGGTGGCGCTGGGCACGGTGCTGGCCGTGCTGGTCTCGCCCATGTCGCTGCGGCGCATCTACATGGTCACGACGGCCGGGTACGTGCTGGCGGCGGTGGTGGAGATTCCGCGCGCCGTGGCCTGGGGCGACATGCCCATGCACCTGAGCCTGTGGCTGACCATGAACATCCTGGTGTCGTATCTGGTGTTCGGCTCGCGCTTTGGCACGGGGCTGAACATTGCGGCCATTGCCATCATGCTGGTGAGCCTGGTGGTGAACGGCCCGGTGGCGGCGCCCAACCTCGCCGACTGGGTGACCGTGAGCATCGTGATGGGCGCCATGGGCGTGATGGCCTACGTGCTGGTGTCCTTTATCGAGAACAACCTCTCGCGCCACCGCGAGGACAACGAGCGCCTGCGCGCCGCGCGGCTGGACGCCGTGACGGAAGTGATGGGGCGGGGCGCCATTGAAGAGGAGCTGGAGCGGGCGGTGCAGCACGCCGCGCAGGCCCGCACCCCCCTGAGCATCATCGTGACTGATATTGACCACTTCAAGCGGGTGAACGATCAGCACGGTCACGCAGTGGGCGACGATGTGCTGCGGGCCACAGCCAAGCGGCTGCGGCGCAGCGTGAGCGGTTCGGGCGGGCTGGTGGGCCGCTGGGGCGGCGAGGAATTTATCGTGCTGCTCCCCGGCGTGGCCAAGACCGACGCCCTGGCCGTGGCCGAGCGCCTGCGCGGCGAGGTGAGCGCCGAGCCGGTGGCGGGGCTACAGGTGACGGCCAGCTTCGGGGTGGCCTCCATGCGCGGGCCCCACGACACCATTGACGCGATCTTCAGCCGGGCCGACAGCGCCATGTACCACGCCAAGCGCTCGGGCCGCAACGCCGTGCGCTAAGCGGGCACCGAACACCGCGCCGCCTTACCTGACGAACGCCCGCAGCAGTTCGGGTTCGTTCTGGGTCACGTAGCCCCGGGTCAGAATCCGCAGGCCGGTCGCCGTGGGCAGAATCAGCGTGTCGGCCAGGCGCGAGTCGGGGGCGGGGCGCAGGCCGCCCCCGCTGGGGGTGTTCACCGCCTGTGCCCCGCCCCCCGCCAGGTCCTGCGCGCTGAAGCGGGGCGTGCGGATCTCCAGCATCCAGCTCAGGGGGCGGGCGTCGCTGTCGTAGACCACCACCACCTGCGCGGCGTCCAGCGGCGGGCGCTCGGCCCAGGTGGTGCGGCGCTGGCCCACCGGAATGCGCTCGCGCAGATCGGCCTGGGCGTCGTAGGCGCCGGTGGCAGTGAACAGGGTGCGCGACACCAGATCCTGGCCGCCCCCGGCGGCGGGCTTGCACCCCCACAGCAGGGGCGCCGTCAGCAGAAGCCAGGGCAGAAGGGGGCCAGAGCGCATGGGCCCCACCGTACACCACGCGCCCGGCGCTGGCGGGGGCATCTGTCATACCCGGCGCTGTGCCACCATGCCGCCATGCGCGCGCACCAGCTGGCCCTGCTGCTGACCGGCGCCCTGTTGCTGGGGCTGCTGGGGCTGGGTCTGCGCCTGCAACTGGGCCGGGGCGGGGGCCGGGCCCGCTGGCCGCACCACGCCCTCTTTTTTGCTGTGTGCCTGGGCACGGGCCTGGGTGGACTGCTGGCCCAGCGGGCCGGGCAACCAGGGGCGGCGCTGCTGCCCGCGCTGGCGCTGCTGCTGACCATGCCCGCCACCCGCCCCGGGCAGGGCAACCACTGGCGCCGGGCCCTGGCCTGCGCCGCTGCGTTTGGGCTGGGGGCTGCACTCACCTGGGCCTGATCCCCCCCCGCTGGCTGGCCCCCCTGCTAGCCTGACCGCCATGAATCTGATTGACGGCATGCTGGCGCGGCGCACCACCAATGGCCCCTTCCGGCCAGACGCGGTGAGCCGGGAGCACCAGCATCTGCTGATGCGTGTGGCGCAGGCCGCGCCCAGCCATTTCAATTCCCAGCCCTGGCGCTTTGTGCTGATTGAAGACCCCCAGACCATTGGCCGCGTGGCGCAGCTGGCCGGGCAGAGCATGACCGAACTGATTGAGGCCGGCGTGTTTTTCGAGCGCTACCGCCGCTACTTCCGCTTTTCCGAGGCCGAGATGGACGCCCGGCGCGACGGCATTCATATTGACCATCTGCCCGGGCCCCTGAAACCCTTTACCCGGCAGGTGTTCAGCGACGCAGGCCTGAAACTCATGCGGCAGCTGGGCGTGCCCAGGAAGCTGGGCGAGGACAACCGCAAGTTGGTGGCCGGCAGTCCACTGCTGCTGGCGGCGCTGCTGGACCGCACCGAGTACCGCCCTGGGGAACTCAGCGGGTTTTACTCGGTCTTTGGGCTGGGCGCGGCCATGGAAAACATCTGGAACGCGGTGGGGGCGCTGGGCATGGGCATTCAGTTTGTCAGCACGCCCATGGAAATTCCGCGCCACTGGCAGGCCCTGGGCGAACTGCTGCAGGTGCCAGACGATCTGGAACTGATGGCGGTTTACCGCCTGGGCTACCTGCCGCAGGACAGCGCGCGCCCCAGCATTGACTGGAGCAGCCGCCACCGCAAACGCCTGAGCCAGTTCGTCTTCCGCGAAAGCTGCGCGGTGCCCGAACAGGACTGATCAGGGCAGGACTGCGCTGGACGCCGGTCGAGTCGCTGGCCACCCATAGTGCAGACCGTTCTCATACGAATTCCACTTGAATCACTGACAAAAGCGATTCCATCCGAGCAGAGCGAGCAGGAGCAAAACGGGTTCCGGGCGTGGAGTCGGCACATCGGCTCTGTTCCGATTTGTCGGCGGAAGAGACGGAATCCGTATCAGGTCTGCTGCGCGGGGGAGGAAACAACCGTCGTTGGGGACGTCTGCCCGGTTCTCCCCACCTGGCCTCTGGCGCAAGGGGAAGGGCAGAAATGCCGTGCGCATCGTCTCCGTTCGTCCTGTGTTCTGAACCTGTGGGCATCACGGACACAGGCGAGGCCATCCGAGCGGAGGGACACTGCCGCCACCGCTGCGAAGCAGAGGGAGGAGCAAAGCACGTCCCTCCCAGCCGTCTTGCCCTGGGCCGGGCGTCTGCGGTGGTGGCGGTCTGGGGCGCCCTCTCTGTGTGCCCTCATCTTTAGGACGCCTTGAGCCAAGTGCCATATCTGCGACCCGGCTGGGGGCGCACAATGCCCGCTGGAGGATTCCGAATGACCGACACGACTGCACCGGCCGCTGCCAGCGGCACCTTCAACATTGGCGGCGACCTGACCGTGAACCGCCTGGGCTTTGGCGCTATGCGGGTGACCGGCGAGGGCGTGTGGGGCGATCCCACCGACCGCCGCGCGGCTCTGGACACCCTGCGCGCCCTGCCCGAACTGGGCGTGAACCTCATTGACACCGCCGATAGCTACGGCCCGGCGGTCAGCGAGGAGTTGCTGCGCGAGGCCCTGCACCCCTTTGACACCGTGGTGATCGCCACCAAGGCCGGCCTGACCCGCACAGGCCCGAATATCTGGATTCCGCTGGGCCGCCCGGAGTACCTCAAGCAGCAGGCGTACCTCAGTTGCCGCCGCCTGGGGGTGGAGCGCATTGACCTGTGGCAGCTGCACCGCATTGACGCCAGTGTGCCGCGCGACGAGCAGTTCGGGGCCATCAAGGAACTGATGGACGAGGGCGTCATTCGCCACGCCGGGCTCTCGGAGGTCAGCGTGGAGGAGATTGAGGCTGCCCGCGCCGTGTTCCCGGTCGCCACCGTGCAGAACCTGTACAACCTCGTTCACCGCAAAAGCGAAGACGTGCTGGACTACTGCGAGCGCGAAGGCATCGGCTTTCTGCCGTGGTATCCGCTGGCGGCCGGCGGGTTGGCCCGGCCCGGCAGCGTGCTGAGCGAGGTGGCCGGGCGCCTGGGGGCCACGCCGTCGCAGGTGGCGCTGGCCTGGGTGCTGCGGCGCAGTCCGGTCATGCTGCCCATTCCGGGCACCGGCAAGCGCAAACACCTGGAAGAGAATGTGGCTGCCGCGCGCCTGACGCTCTCGGATGAGGATTTCCGGGCGCTGGATGAGGTGGGGCAGCAGGAGTGGGCCAAGCAGAGCGGGTAAGGAACGGCCTTCGGGTGGACGGCGGCGGTGGGCCCAGGCCCACTGCCGCTGTTGTATGTGGTCTGGAAAGGTCGGCTGTGCCCCACCCCCAGACTCGCAGAGGTGCGTAGCAGAGGGGAGACGACTTCCCCGTGCAGGGCGGCCTGCGCGTTGACAGAATCAGCGGCAACGCGCCTGAAACCTGGTGACAGGGGAGCAGACGGTAAGGACGGTGTACCTCACGTTGCGACTGTTCAGGAGAGCACCGAACAGTCTCCACTCTCGGTGCAACGTCCTTTTTTCGAGACTCGCGCTGCGGCGCAGCTGTTCCAGCCCGCTCGGTTGATCGGGGGCTTGGCAGCGAGGGACTGAGCACTGGGCAACGTTGACTGACGCTCTCGGGCAGCCGGATTTCGCCCCTGCACTGTCCGCCGTCGCCTCCCTCCGCCCATCGCCGGCCGCCCGCCTATTCACTGCGCGCACGACGGCTTCGTCTGCACCTGGCCGGGGCTGGAGCAAGGCGCCTTGCTGCGGCTGAGAAGGTTCCCTTTTCCAGAGACCGTCAGGCGGGGCTGCGTGTGGGCACGCCTCAGGTTGAGCGGTGACGCTTGCTCTGGCCTCTTCTCTGTGGAGCAGGTCTGCGCCGTGTTCGACTGTCTGTCCAACAACTCCCAGCCTTTTCCCAAGGTGGGGGGCAACTTTGCGCACGGTCTGGGCGCTGGGGGAGCGGCAGAATGCCCGGCATGACGTTTCCCGCTCCTCTGCTGCGCGCCCTGGTCACGGGCACGCCGCCCTGGTCAGCCCCGCAGAGCCAGGTGCGCGAGGCGGCCCGCACGCTGTTTCCGCGCATGGCGGCGCGGCCGGGTCTGCTGGATGTGTTTACCAACGCGCAGATTGAGACCCGGGCGCTGGCCCGGCCGCTGGAGTGGTATCTCACGCCCCGCAGCTTCAGTGAACGCAACGGCGCCTTTGTGCAGGAGGCCCGCGCGCTGAGCGTGCGGCTGGCGCGGCAGGCCCTGGAAGAAGCGCAGGTGGCCCCGGCCGCGGTGGACGCCGTGGTGCTGGTGAACACCAGTGGCATCAGTGCGCCCAGCCTGGACGCCCACCTGATTGAGGCGCTGGGCCTGGGCCGCCACGCCGCCCGGTTGCCGGTGTGGGGCCTGGGGTGTGCAGGGGGCGCGGCTGGCTTGGCCCGCGCCGCCGATCTGGTGCGGGCCGGTTTCCAGCGGGTGCTGTTCGTGGCCGTGGAACTGTGCAGCCTGACCCTGCTGGCGGGCGACGAATCCAAGAGCAACTTCGTGGGCACGGCGCTGTTTTCTGATGGCGGCGCGGCCCTGGTGCTCACAGCGCCGGACGTGCCGGGCCCGCCCCCCCTGGCCGAACTGTGCGGCGCCTCTTCCACCTTGATTGAGGCCAGCGAGGACATCATGGGCTGGGACGTGGTGGATGACGGCCTGAAGGTGCGTTTCAGCCGCGATATTCCGGCTCTGGTGCGCGGGATGATGGAGCAGGATGTGGAGCGGGCCCTGGGCGCCCACGGCTGGAGCCGCTCGGAGGTGGGCACCTTCATCATCCACCCGGGGGGCGTCAAAGTGCTCGCTGCCTTCGAGGATGCGCTGGCGCTGCCAGGAGGCACGCTGGACACCAGCCGGGCCGTCCTGCGCCGCTTCGGCAACATGAGCAGCGCCACTGTGCTGTTCGTGCTGCAGGAGGCCCTGAAGGAACGGCCCCAGGGCCGCGCGCTGCTGACCGCCATGGGTCCCGGGTTCAGTGCCGAGCACGTGTTGCTGCGCTTTCCTGCCTGAAAAAGGCAAATTCTTGGTGGGTGCAGCGCGTCCCCCGCTGGCTGTCCTCCTGGGTGACAACAGCACGCCGCCGGGTCATATTGACCCGGCGGCGTGGGCTGTTCCTGTCTCTCTGGTCTATTCGTCCGTGATGCTCAGCCGTTCCTCGCGGTCAGCCAGATCGTCGGCCACATCCGGGTTGGCCAGCAGGCCGCCCTCTTCCTTGCTGTGGGCAGGGTCCGTGGTGCTGCTCAGCTGCTCCATCTGCGACACGCCAACGTTGGGCTCATGATCTGTGCTGCTGGGTTTACCTTCGCCCATGGGGGACCTCCTGGGGTGGTGCCGGCTCAGCGCCGCAGGTTCTGGGGCTGCGAGCCGTCGAGTTCGCCTTTCACAGCGTCCGGGGTCTGGTCGGCCTGCCGGGCGTGTTCCTGCATGGTCTGGTCCTGCACGTCCTTGATGTCGCTCAGGTCGTTCGTGTCCTTGGTGCCGCCCTGGGGGTGGGATTTGTCCGTCATGGGGTTCTCGCGCCTCCTTGTGGCCTGAATATCTGAGATGGCTTGGCTCTCAGCGTAGGCCCGGGGCATGAAGCCCTGCCCCGGCCGGGCTTCATGGAGGATTGGGCATTGGCCAGAGGGGAAGGCGGCGTGTGGGAGAGAGCGGGGCGGAAGTGCTGGGCCGGCCCCGCTCTCCCGGAGCTGATCTTTCGGCGGTCCCATTCAACCTGCCTGCGCCAGCAGCACAGAAAAAGACCGCTGCTGCGCCAGCTTGCAGCGCAACAGCGGCCCTGGAGGGGGCTGTTCCCCTTACTGTCCCTGGCCCATCGAGAAGCCCGGCACGCCGTCAAAGGTGTAGAGATGCTCAGTCTTGATGAAGTCCAGGCCGCTGCCCAGCAGCCCGGAGAGCAGCGCCACCACATCCTCGTGGCTCACGCTCTGGCCTTCGGGCGCCAGGAAGCGGCAGCGCCAGTGGTCGGCGCGGCGGGTTTCCTGCTGGCCACCGGGCCACACCTTCACCCCCCGGTTGGTGATCATGTTCAGGCGCAGGGCGCCGCCAGTGTGGGCCTGCAGGGTTTCGGCCAGGGCCTGGGGATCACGGTCGGCCTCGGCCCACTCGAAGAACACGTCGGTGCCCACCAGGGTCTTGGTCACGTCGCGCGGCGCGGGGGGCGCGGGGGGCAACACCAGCTGGCCAGGGCTGCGCCGCGCGGCGGGCAGTTGCGCCGGGGTCTGGCCCAGCCGCGCAATCACGGCGTCGGCAAACTCACGGGTGCCCACCTTCTGCGTGGTGTGCTCGCCGGCAATGTCGGGGGTGTGTACGCCGTCTTCCAGGGTGCGTAGCCACGCGTTTTGCACCTTCTCGGCCACCTCGTGCTGGCCCAGGTGGCCCAGCATCATGACCGCCGCCTGCAGCAGCCCGCCGGGGTTGGCAAGGTTCTGCCCGGCAATGTCCGGCGCGCTGCCGTGAATGGCTTCAAACAGCGCGAAGCTGGGGCCAATGTTCGCGCTGCCAGCCAGCCCCACCGACCCCGTGATCTCGGCCGCCACATCGCTGATGATGTCGCCGTAGAGGTTCAGCGTCACGATCACGTCGTAGCGCTCGGGGCGTGTGGCGAGGCGCGCGGTGCCGATGTCAATGATCTGGTGCTCCTGGGCAATGTCCGGGTACTCGGCGCCAATTTCACGGTAGACCTCGTGAAACAGGCCGTCGGTCAGCTTCATGATGTTGTCCTTGCTCAGGGCCGTGACCTTCTTGCGGCCGTGGGCGCGGGCATATTCAAAGGCGTAGCGCACGATCCGCTCGCAGCCCTGGCGGGTGACCAGCTTCAGGCACTGCACCACCTCGCGCGTCTGGCGGTGCTCGATGCCCGCGTACAGGTCTTCCTCGTTCTCGCGGATGATCACCACGTCGGTCTGTGGGTGCAGGGTGGGCACGAAGGGCGCATACGAGCGGCACGGGCGCACGTTGGCATACAGGCCCAGCGTCTTGCGCAGGGTCACGTTCAGGCTCTTGTAGCCGCCGCCCTGGGGGGTGGTGATGGGGGCTTTGAGCAGCACGCCCGCCGCGCGCAGGGTGTCCCAGGTGTCGGGGGTAAAGCCGCTGGTGTGGCCTTCTTTGTACACCGCCTCGCCCACGCGGATGGGCAGGGGCTGAATGCGGGCGCCCGCTGCCAACAGCACACGCAGGGTGGCGTCCATGATTTCCGGGCCAATGCCGTCGCCGTGGGCAACAGCCACAGGCACCAGGGCGCCGGGGTCAGTGAGAGCGGAGAGGTTGGAATCAAGCGTGGCCTGCATCATGGAGTGCCTCCGGGGCGGTGAGGGTGAATTCATGCGAAACTTAATACGCGAAAAGAATGTCGTATGTTGTGTGCTAGTGTCAAGACCCCTATGCCCGCGCCTGTCCCTGCCCCCTGGACCTTCCTGACCAACCACACCCATGTGCTGCTGTGTCTGCACCGCTTCCCCGGCGACACGCTGCGCGAGGTGGCGGCGCGCGTGGGCATCACGGAGCGCGCCGTGCAGCGCATCGTGCGCGACCTGGAAGCGGCCGGGGTGGTGGCCCGCGAACGCCAGGGCCGGCGCAACACCTACCGCATTCAGCACGCGGCGGCGCTGCGCCACCCGCTGGAGGCGCACCACACGGTGGGCGAACTGCTGGCGTCTCTGGGGTAGGGGGCCAGAGGCAGCGGCTCTGGGTATCCGGCACGGCGCAGGGCAAACCCAGAACCCCAGGGAGTCAACCTGGGGCCCGCGTGTGGCGCGTTGGCTGTGCGCCGGCCCTACCCCTTGACCTCCGCCACCAGATTCAGCACGGCGCGTTTCAGATTGCCCGCTTCGTGCCCCTCGGCCAGCACCTCGCCGGTCTCGCCGTCCATCACGCGGGCCTGCACGCGGGGTTGCTCGCCGGGCTCAATCACCAGTTCCAGGCGTTGCCCCGGGCCCAGCGCCTGGGCCGCATAGTCCAGGCACCACTCGGCCCAGTTCACTTTCTCGGGCTGTGGCGCGTTCGCCCTGGCCTCCTGCTTCTCGCGGTAGGCCTGGGTTTTCTGGTCCACCTGGGTGCGCACCACCTCATAGCGCTGCGGCCCACTCAGAGAATCAAAGGGCACCTCGTCGCCGCTGTCGGGGTGGTGCACGGTGGTCTCCGGCTCCAGCTTTTTCACCACCCCGGCCATAATTCGCAGTTCGGCCGCGGGCGGGGCGTCTTCCCAGGGCGCGGTGTCGCCGGCATCCTCCACCAGCCGCGCCACCACCCGCTGCTGCTCGGGCTCCAGCTCAGTCACGATCCTGGCGGCGGCCTTCATGGCGCGCGCCTGCCGTTCGTTCTGTGGCTGCACGCCGATGGGCGAGAGCACCCTGGCCACATCTGCCGCCTCGATCAGCCGCCCGGCCTGCGGCAGGGTAAAGCCCCACCGCTCTTGCAGGTACGCTTCAAAGTTCTCGTGGGTGGCGCGGTAAAAGGCGTTGTCGCGGATTTCACTCAGCGCCTGCCCGGTGCGCTGAAAGTCACGCAGGCCGTCGCGCACGGTCTGTTCCAGGGCTTTCAGACGGGCAGCTTCGTGGGGTTCGAGGGCAGCGGCGCCAGTGGTGGGGGAGAGGGTGGGGGCCATACGCCTGCTCAATCTGCCACATGGACCTTGTTGTCTCTGCGGTGGTAACCAAGTTGGCGGGGCCGTGCCTGTTCCGGTAACGCCCGCCCACACACGAAACATTTATGATGAATGGACCGCCCCCCGGGGCAAGGAGGAACCACACTCATGGCGATGAACCTGTTTGGAACGCGCGACGTTCTTACCACGCAAGGCGGCCGGCCGCTGTACTACTACAACCTGAACAAGTTGCAGGCCCAGGGCTTTGAGATCAGCCAGCTGCCGGTCAGCATCAAGGTGCTGCTGGAGAGCGTGCTGCGCGAGGCCAACGACTACGACGTGCGCCGCGAGGACGTGGCCACGGTGGCCGGCTGGAAGCCCGTGAACGAGGAAGTCGAGATTCCCTTCAAGCCCGCCCGCGTGATTCTGCAGGACTTTACCGGTGTGCCTGCCGTGGTGGACCTCGCCGCCATGCGCAGCGCGATGGTGGCGCTGGGCGGCGACCCCAGCAAGATCAACCCCCTGATCCCTGTGGACCTGGTCATTGACCACTCGGTGCAGGTGGACGAGTTCGGCACCGACTTCGCGCTGGCCAACAACATGGCCCTGGAATTCGAGCGCAACCGCGAGCGCTACGAGTTTCTGCGGTGGGGCCAGCAGGCCTTCGACAACTTCGGCGTGGTTCCCCCGGCCAGCGGCATCGTGCACCAGGTGAACCTGGAGTACCTGGCCAAGGGCGTGCAGAGCCGCCCCGAGGACGACGGCGTGGTCGTGTACCCCGACAGCCTCGTGGGCACCGATTCGCACACCACCATGATCAACGGCCTGGGGATCGTGGGCTGGGGCGTGGGCGGCATTGAGGCCGAGGCTGTGATGCTGGGCCAGCCCATCTACATGCTGATGCCCGAGGTGATCGGCTTCAAGATCACCGGCGCCATGCCCGAGGGGGCCACCGCCACCGACCTCGCGCTGCGCGTGACCGAGATGCTGCGCGCCAAGGGCGTGGTGGGCAAGTTCGTGGAGTTCTACGGCGCGGGCCTGAGCAACATGACCCTGCCCGACCGCGCGACCATTGCCAACATGGCCCCGGAATACGGCGCCACCATGGGTTTTTTCCCCGTGGACGACGAGGCGCTGCGCTACCTGCGCCGCACCGGCCGCCTGGAAACGGAAATCGAGCTGGTGGAGCAGTACTACAAGGCCCAGGGCATGTTCCGCACCGACGAGACGCCCGATCCCATCTTCACCGACCACATTGAGCTGGACCTGGGAACCATCGTGCCCAGCCTTGCCGGCCCCAAGCGCCCGCAGGACCGCGTGAACCTGACGGACATGCACACGGTCTTCAATGAGGCCCTGACGGCCCCCGTCAAGGCGCGCGGCTTCGAGTTGCACGGGAGCAAGCTGGCCGCCCAGGGCACCATCACCGGCACCGACATCCAGATCGGGCACGGCGCCGTGACCCTGGCCTCCATCACGTCCTGCACGAACACCTCCAACCCCAGTGTGCTGATCGCCGCCGGTCTGGTGGCCAAGAAGGCCGTGGAACTGGGCCTGAAGAGCAAGCCCTGGGTCAAGACCAGCCTCGCGCCCGGTAGCCGCGTGGTGACCGAGTACCTGCAGGCCGCCGGGCTGCAGCGGTATCTGGACCAGATTGGCTTTAACACCGTGGGCTACGGCTGCATGACCTGCATCGGCAACTCCGGCCCCCTGCCCGAGCCGGTGGTGGACGCGATTACTGAGGGTGATCTGGTGGTGGCCAGCGTGCTCTCCGGCAACCGCAACTTTGAAGGCCGCGTGAACCCGCACATCAAGGCGAACTACCTCGCCAGCCCCCCCCTGGTGGTGGCCTACGCCCTGGCTGGCACCGTTGTGAACGACATTGTGAATGACGCCATTGGCACCGGCCACGACGGCCGCCCCGTGTACCTGAAAGACATCTGGCCCACCGCCGCTGAAATTCAGACGGTGATGGACAGCGCCATCAACGCCGACATGTTCAAGAAGGTCTACGACGGCATTGAAAAGAGCAACAAGGACTGGAACGCCATTCCGGTGTCTGAGGGCGCGCTGTACAACTGGAACGCCGACAGCACCTACATCCAGAACCCGCCCTTCTTCGACAATCTGGCCGGCGGCCCCAGCGAGATCGTGAGCATTGAGGGCGCGCGCGTGCTGGTGAAGGTGGGCGACTCCGTGACCACCGACCACATCAGCCCCGCCGGGTCCTTCAAGGCCGACACCCCCGCCGGCAAGTTCCTGACCGAGCGCGGCATTGCGCCCAAGGACTTCAACTCGTACGGCAGCCGCCGGGGCAACGACCGCATCATGACGCGCGGGACGTTTGCCAACATCCGCCTGAAGAACCAGCTGGCCCCCGGCACCGAGGGCGGCTTCACCACCGACTTCACCACCGGCAACGTCACGAGCATCTACGACGCCTCGGTGAACTACAAGGCCAGCCATATTCCGCTGCTGGTGTTTGCGGGCAAGGACTACGGCATGGGTTCCAGCCGCGACTGGGCCGCCAAGGGCACCTTCCTGCTGGGTGTGAAGGCTGTGATTGCCGAGAGCTTTGAGCGCATTCACCGCTCCAACCTGGTGGGCATGGGCGTGCTGCCGCTGCAGTTCAAGAACGGCGAGACGGCCGAGAGCCTGGGGATTCAGGGCGACGAGGTGTTCGACGTGCTGCTGCCCGGCGACCTGAAGCCCCGCCAGGACGTGAGCCTGCGCGTTACCAAGGACGGCCAGAGCCGCATTGTGACCGTGCAGTGCCGCATTGATACGCCTGTGGAAATCGACTACTACAAGAACGGCGGCATTCTGCAGACCGTGCTGCGCAGCATCCTGGAACGCAGCAAGAACGAAGTGAAGGCGTAAGCCCCTTCAGCATGACCCCCCTCCGCAATGGGAGGGGGTTTTTTATTTGCCGTTCAGACGCTCAGGCAGCTTTAGATGGGATTCTGACGGCGCCACTCGAGCAAGCCGCCCTGTTCCAAGCGGTGCTGAACGTCTGTCATTCTCGCCGTGTCGCTGAGGTCAAAGGTCGAGATGCCGCAGAGTTCGTTGTAGAGCCAATAGTAATCAAGTCCAGATGCTTGGCTGACATTCGAAGCCAGAGTGCGGTTCGAAGCGTCCTCGTAGATGGCAGCGAGAACATAGTGGAGATTTGCCCTGAGTTCGTCTGCAGAAAAGGAGTGTTTGAGAACGTCTGCTAGTTCAAGTGTCATGTCAGAACCCCTTTCAAAACGTGACGCCTTCATAAATGAGTTCCAACATGAGTTCGACAGGGGGACACGGCAACTGTATACGCTCCGCCACAACCTCAAAAACCCAGCCTTCCGGGGTGCGGCGGTAGAGGGCAGCGGCCCGGCGGGCGCTGTCCACCATCAGGTAGGCCTGCAAGGAAGGCAACTCGCGGTAGCGCTCTGCCTTGTAATTCTGATCCGCCGCGCGGGTGCTCTCGCTGAGGACCTCCACAATCAGACAGGGGGCGGTTTCGGTGTACTCGTCCTCGCCTGGGGGGCCGCAGCTCACGACCAGATCAGGGTAGTGGTAGCGGGTGGGGGTGACGCGCACCTTCATGTCGCTCTGAAAGACCTGGCACCCCGCCCGGCGCGCGGGGCCGTGCAGCGCCACGTGAAGGTTACTGGTGATGATGTTGTGCGCCCGGCTGGCCCCCGCCTGTGCATACACGAAGCCGTCAATGTACTCATGCCGTGTGGGACTGTCCCGCTCGGCGCGCAGATAGTCCTCCACAGACACGAGCTTGAAGGCGGCATCGGTCATGGGAACAGTGTAGACCTGCGCCCCAGGTCAGACCGTCATGGCTTCACGCCGGTCAGGGTGACCTTTGACACCCCTCAAAGCCCAACGTGCCGGTAAATATCATCCACGCTCAGCGACACGCTCAGGCAAGGCAGGTCAACGCTGGTGTCAACGACCTCCAACTGCCATTCCGTCCCGGTCCCGACCCGGCGGTGAAACTCCACGCTGCGCGCTTCGCTGTCCACCAGGAGGTACCCCTGCAAACTGTCCAGGCGCCGATAATCGCTGGCCTTGAATGACTCGTCCACGGCGCGGGTGCTGGCGCTCAGGATCTCCACGATCAGGCAGGGCGTGGTCTCGACATCGCCTGCCAGGTTGGAGTCGCACACCACCACAAGGTCGGGCAGGTAATACCGGGAGCAGCCGTCACGGTAGACGCACACCTTCTGATCGCTGGTATACGACCAGCAGCGGCCATCGGCGGTGGCGGGCAGCAGGACGCGCTGAATGTTGCTGGCAATCTGGTTGTGGGGACGGCTGGCCCCGGCCTGGGCGTACACGAAGCCGTCCACGAACTCCCATTTGCCCTCGCGGGGCCCGTCCCAGCGCAGGTATTCCTCCTCGGTCATGGTGCGGAAGGCGGGCTCCGTCATGGGCACAGTGTAGGTTGTGGCCGCACCTTCAACCGTCACAGGTTCACGCCGTCATAGATCTCATTCAGAGAAAGGATGAGGTCCTCGCACGGCAGGACGCTATCGTAGCGGGATGGGTCGGAAAGAACGGGAGCAGGCCAGCTGGGCCGAGGACACGCGGACAGAGCCGCAGGACGTGTGCGTGCTGTGTGGCCGCGAGGGCGAGATGACCGACCATCACCTCATTCCCAAGTCGCAGGGGCGGCGCCAGGGCGTGAAGCTGGGGCAAATTCCCACCGTGAAGATGTGCGCCGCCTGCCAGGGCTTTTTGTCCAAGACCTTCAGCAACGCGGAACTGGCCAACGAGCTGAACACCGTCGAAGCCATTCTGGCGCGTGATGAAGTGCAGAAGTTCGTGCGCTGGGTGCAAAAGCAGCCGCTCACCCGGGGCGTGCGGGTGCACTAAGGACGTTGCACCTCACGTTACGACTTTGCAGGAGAGCACCGCAAAGTCTCCACTCCCGGTGCAACGTCCTTTTTTCGATACTCGCTCTGCTGCGCAGCTGTTCCAGCCCGCTCGGTTGATCTTTAGATCAACAGCGAGCGACTTAACGCTCAGGAGGGCAACGCCCCCTGAAGAAGGATTGCCGGAGCCTACTCGTCCTGAGGGTGCCGCCCGGTCACGCTGAATGGAACTGGCGCACCCCGCACCACGCTCTGCCGCTTGCGAATCACCTCTACCAGCTCGTAAATGGCCGCGTTGGTCTGGTCCTGCTTCTGGGTGGTGGCAGCCAGCCCGGCCAGCAGGGGCGCCAGGGCGGCGCGCAGCGGGGCGTCGTCGGGGGCGGTGGGGCCTCCAGCCAGTTGGGGGGCCGTGCCTGGAGGCCGCGTGCCAGCTCTTGCAGAAAGGGGGCCAGGCCCTCGCGCAGGGCGCCGGCCAGAGGCGGGGCGAGGGGGGCCGGCGCCTGCACCGTGCCCAGCCCCTGCAGTCCCTGGGCAATATCGGCCAGCCCGGCCACCATGCGTGCGCCCGGTGTCGGCGTCGTTGCCGCCCATGGCCTTGTTGCGGCGGTAATCGGCCTTGATCGCCGCCCAGCGCTGCGTCTGCTCGGCGGTCAGCATGCCGCGCAACTCGGCCAGCTTCAGCAGATTGTCCTCGGCGCCCGTGGTCAGATGTCCTCTGGGCGGCGCCCTCCCCATAGTGCCCCCGCGTCCCACCGTGCGGCCCTTCAGAGCCGGGTCAGCCCTGTTCCCTATACCCTGGGGGTATGCCCACGCTGCTGCCCCGCTCTGTGTCCCGCACGCTGCTGCCGCTGTCGCTGGCCCTGCTGCTGGCTGCCTGTGGCGGCGGCCCGGCCCCAGCCCCCGAGCCGGCCCCAGCGCCTCCACCCCCCCCAGCGCCCGTGTGTGCGCAGGGCGAGAGCGCGCTGGTCCAGGCGCCGCAGGTGCCGGCGCAGCCTCAACGAGAACCTGTCGAAGCTGCCGTGGCCGCGCCTGTGTGGTCGGCGCCGCATGTGCCGGGCCGGGTGCTGATCGTGAACGCTGCCCGCCTGCAGGCCCAGGACATTCTGCGCGGGGTGCAGACGCGCACGCTGGGCGCCGGGGTGACCCTGGCCCAGACCCCCGCTGGCGAGGCCGACGCTGCCTTTGCCGCTCGCCTGCAGGCCCAGGGGCTACAGGTGCAGCCGGATTACCTGTACGGGCCGCTGGCCAATCCCAATGATCCGGGCGTGCCCGGGAACGGCGGCGTGGCGCTGGTGGCCGGCGGCGTGGCCTACACCCAGACCTACCTGAACCGCATTCAGGCGCCGGCGGCGTGGACCTTCCTGCAGGCCTGCGGCAAGACCCCGGTGGCCGCCAAGACGGCCATTCTGGATGCCAGGGTGGACAACCACCCGGATCTGGTCGCCCGCATTGCCGAGCGCGCTTCCTTCCTCACGCCGGAAGCGGGCGGCTCGGACATTCAGACGGGGCACGGGACCGCCTCGGCGGGGCTGGTGGGGGCCACCACGAACAACGGCGCGGGGCTGGCTGGCGTGACCTGGAGCGGGCCCCTGATGGCCCTGGAGGTGCTGGGCACCCAGGGCGGCAGCACCAGCTCGCTGGCCCAGGCCCTGAACGCGGCTGTGGACGGCGGCGCCAAGGTGATCAACCTGAGCCTGGGCCGACCCCTGGAGGCGAACGAACCGGCAGGGTCGGGCGATCAGGTGCTCGGCGCGGCCCTGACCAACGCCGCGAAGTCGGCCGTGGTTGTGGCGGCGGCGGGCAACACGGCGGGCGACGGCGTGTATTTCCCGGCCAGTCACCCCGACGTGGTGGCGGTGGGGGCGCTGGGCACCAGCGAGGCGGCCCTGGCCTGCTACAGCGCCCGGCCCAGCACGGCACGGCCCCGGGGCCTGAACCTCGTGGCACCCGGGGGCGCCGGCAACTGCGCGGGCGCCACCAACGCGGGCCAGATGCTGATTCTGGCGGCGGGCGGGGGTTACACCCTGAGCGCCGGCACCAGCTTCGCCGCGCCCCTGGTCAGTGGCGCCGCCGCCCTGATGCGCGCGGCCAACCCGGCCCTCACGGCGGCCGAAACCAGGCAGCGCCTAGTGGACAGTGCCAATACCAGTGTGGCGGGCCTGCCCCGGCTGGACGTGAACGCGGCGGTGCGGGCGGCCACCCGCTGAAGAGGGCAGAAGCATAGACGTGAATTGACTGAACACTAAAGTATTCTGGCTTGCTTAGGGGCATCAGATGAGCCAACATGAGGCAGTACGGCCCGAGCCTCATGACAAAATCCACCACCAGCCTCGAAACCTTCGATTTTCTGGAACTGCTCTATCTGCTCACCGAGCAGCGGCGCAGCGGGGTGCTGCATGTGGAGCGCGCCGACGGACAGTTTCAGGCGTGGCTGGCGGGCGGGCGGGTGCGGCACCTGCAATTTGGCGACGACCTGGGGGTGCCGGCGCTGGTGCGGCTGTTGCAGGCCCCCCAGGGCCGTTTTCACTTTGATGAAGGGCTGACCCACCCGCAGCCGCGCATGGACGCCCTGCTGGACGAGGTGGCCCTGGAGGCGCTGGAAGCCCTGCCAGTGCAGGACTTGCCGTTTGACGGCCCGGCGCGCATCACCTCGCCGGAGCGGGTGTCGCGCATGCGCTGGGGTCTGAAGGAACTGGACATCCTGCAGCAGATTGAGGCGCAGCAGCCGATCTCGGACCTCGCGCGGGACCCGGATGCCAAGCGGCTGCTGCTGAAACTGCTGCGCATTGGCCTGCTGGCGCCGCGCAAATCGCGGGTGGCCCGCCTGACCGTCACCGTGACCCGGCAGGTGCGCGACGTGGCCCTGGTGGATGAACTGATTTTCCGCCGCTGGAAAGAGGACATCGTGCGCCACCCGCAGAGTGTGGCCATCCGCACCGACGGGGGGCAGGTGTACACCCTGCCCATTCGCACGGCGTCCAACCTCACCACCCAGCTGATGGTGCCCCCCGAGCTGCTGATGCGCACAGGGCTGCGGGCCGGGGACAGCGTGCTGGTCAAGCCGGTGTAGGGCAGTGGGCTGTGGCGGGGTCAAGAGGCGTGCGGGGCATTGGGGCGCCTGTGGCCGGCTGAGTCCTGAGCGTCAGGACGCGGCGCTGGTGAATCTGGCGCTGGTAAAGCTTTAGGGCCCTGAGCTCTCCCGCCGCAGTGTCCGGCCACCCACCTTTTCCCGGCGCTCTGCCTCCCTGAGCGCTTTCCCGGCCCGCCCTCTCGTCTGGACCTCCAGACGGCCCGCCTCCTTGCTCCCCTGCCCCACCGCTACACTGGCCCGGTATGTCCGTGCCCCCCACCGCCGCCGAACTGGCCCGCCGCGTGCAGGCCCGCGAGACCACTGCGCCTGACCTGCTGGGCGCCGCCCTGAACCGCATTCGGGCGGCGCAGGCCCTGAATGCCGTGGTGAGCCTGAATGCCGGCGCCGGGGCCCAGGCCGAGGCGGTGCAGGCCCGCGTGCAGGCCGGGGAAACGCTGCCTCTGGCGGGCGTGCCCATCCTGGTCAAGGACAACATCAACGTCTCGGGCACAGCCACCACCTGCGGCAGCCGCATTCTGGCGAACTATGTCAGCCCCTACACCGCCACGGCGGCGGCGCGTCTGCAACAGGCGGGGGCGGTCATCGTGGGCAAGGCCAACATGGACGAATTTGCCATGGGCTCCAGCACCGAGAGCAGCGCCCATGGCCCGGCCCTGAACCCCTGGGCCGAGGCGCGGGTGCCCGGCGGGAGCAGTGGCGGCAGCGCCGCAGCGGTGGCGGCGGGCCTCACGCCGGTCGCCCTGGGCAGCGACACGGGCGGCAGCGTGCGCCAGCCCGCCAGCTTCTGCGGCGTGTATGGCCTGAAACCCACCTACGGCCGGGTCAGCCGCTACGGCCTGGTGGCCTATGCCAGCAGCCTGGACCAGATTGGGCCCTTTGCGCACACCGCGCAGGACCTGGCTCTGCTGATGAATGTGCTGGCCGGGCACGACCCCCTTGATGCCACCAGCCTGCACGCGCCGCCCGCCTTCGCGCCGGGCACCGCCGATGACCTGCGCGGCCTGCGTGTGGGCGTGATTCGGGAGAGCCTGGGCGGCAACACAGCGGGTGTGGACGCGACTCTGCAGGCCACCCTGGACGCCCTGCGCGGCGCCGGGGCCAGCGTGGCCGAGGTGAGCCTGCCCGAACTGAAGTACGCCATCGCCGCTTACTACCTGATTGCCATGCCGGAAGCCAGCAGCAACCTCGCGCGCTTTGACGGCATGGTGTACGGCGCGCGCGTTCCCGGCCGCGACGTGACCGAGGCCATGACCCTCACCCGCGAGCAGGGCTTTGGCCGCGAGGTGCAGCGCCGCATCCTGATTGGCACCTACGCCCTGAGCAGCGGCTATTACGACGCCTATTACAGCAAGGCCATGAAGGTGCGGCGCCTGATTGCCGACCGCTTTGCCCAGGCGTTCGGGCACGTTGACGTGCTGGTGACGCCCACCAGTCCCTTCCCCGCCTTCCGGCGCGGCGAGAAAACCAGCGATCCCCTGGCCATGTACGCCGCCGATGTGGACACCGTGGCGATCAACCTCGCCGGCCTGCCCGCCCTGAGCGTGCCCGCCGGGTTTGAGACCGTGGAGGGCGCGCGGCTGCCGGTGGGCATTCAGCTCATTGCTCCCGCCCTGCAGGATGAACAGCTGGTGCGGCTGGCCGGGGGGCTGGAGGCGCTGGGTGTGGTGCAGGCTGGGGTGGCGCCTGGATATTGAGACGTCCAGGCAATGGTGAGTGGGCGGTCAACTTTGAGTCGTCACCTGGGAGGATCGAAAATGGATGGCATGGCTGAACGGGCATACGTGTTTCTCGATCCTGATGGATCTCAGGGAGCCGGTGCAGTGGTCGTCGTTCAAGCCCCTACCGGTGTCGTGTACGCCTCTCAGGTTGGCGGTTATGCAAATGACGAGCGCTCTGTAGAGGGGTTCGCGATTCCGCTGTTCCACCCTCAGCACCTCCATGCCTTAGAGATGTTTTTCGGCCGGTATGGCGGCAATCCGCCCTATCCAGGCACGCCGTACGAATGGTGGCAAGAGAAGGATTTGCAGGTATTGACAGAGATTGTCCGGGGGATTCCGCTGTGGCATACCACTCGGGAGAAGGATGAACCTGCATCCCTTGAATTTGATCGGGCACGTCTTGATGAGCTCACGGAGGGTTGGATTCCTGTCCTAACCTCCTATGGCCCAGGCATCTTGACCCACCAGAACTGCGATTAAGGCCCTGTGCGAACTGACAAGCTTTCCCTGGCAAGCCAATAGGGACTCTTCGGGGCGACCCTCTCGCTTTTGAAGGAGCAGGTTTGGCACGCCCTGTATGTTGCCAGAGGGCAACCTGACGTGTCGTGTCCATCGCCTGCTACGACACGGTGGCTGCGTACACCGGCAGGCTCCGCTGTGCCGCGCTCGTTCCTCAGGCGCAGGAGGCCGGTTCATGGCGACAAAGAGTGCGGCGCTGGGTGTGGACAACGCTCGCCACTGAAACCGCTGGGCAATTGGCCGCCGACCTCATGTGCTGGCGGTCGCTCCCGCATGAACGCATTCGGCAACTGGGGTTCTTACGTAACGTGATGGCCGATCTGCGCCGTCATCCAGAATTCATCGCGGGCCTTCCAGAAGACGAAGCCGCCGAGCTTGCCCGCTGGCTGGCGCTGACACCCATGCGTTAATCACGCCCAGGCGCGGACCACCTTCAGTTGCTGCCCGTCGCCGTCTACCACGGCCACCAGCTGGCCTTCCAGCGTCACCACAAAGCGGCCGGCGGCCTCATGCGCCGGCCGTTTGCCCTGCCGCAGTTCGCGTGCCAGCCGCTCATCGGCTTCGATGACCGGAAAGTCCAGGGCAGCCAGATCAGGAATGCCTGGGGCGTCGGCCAGCCCGTCCAGCGGCACGGCGTCTTTCAGGCTGTAGCGGCCCACGCGGGTGCGTACCAGGCCGCCCAGATGCGCGGGCACGCCCAGCGCCGCGCCCACATCGCGCGCCAGCGAGCGCAGGTAGGTGCCGCTGCCCACCCGGGCCCACACCAGCAGGGTGGGGAACTCGCCCAGTGGTTCGGGGAGGGTGAAGGTGTGGCCGTGCCCGGCCGGGCGCCACGTCTGGGGATCAAAGGTGCGCGGCGCCGCCTGCACGCTGGGGTAGAGGCCCAGCAGCGCCAGTTCGTGAATCACGATGTTCCGGGCGGGCAGGTCCAGGGCGCCGCCCGCGCGGGCCACCGCGTAGGCCCGCTGCCCCCCCACCTGAATGGCGCTGTATTGCGGCGGCACCTGGGCCTGGGGGCCAGTGAAGCCCGCCAGCACCTCGCGCACCCGGTCCCCGTCCAGCGCCGGGACGCCCGCCTGCGTGTCCACTGGCCCCTCGGCGTCCAGGGTGGGGGTGCCCGCCCCCAGGCTGATCCAGGCCAGATAATCCTTGGTGTCGGCCTCCATGAACTGCACGACCTTGGTGCTGTCGTCCACGCACAGCACCAGCACGCCGGTCGCCAGCGGGTCCAGGGTGCCGGTATGGCCCACGCGGCGTGTGCCGCGCGCCCGCCTGGCGCGGCTGACCACATCGTGTGAGGTCAAGAGCAGGGGCTTGTCTACGGCGAGAACGGGCATGGGGGGCAGGGTAGCAGGTGGGCGGTACACTGGCCCCTGTGTTGCGCGCCGCCTTCTGGCTGACCGCCCTGCTGTTTGTTCCGCTGGGGCTTTACCTGTATTTTCTGCCGCCGGTGGTGGCCACCCTGATCGGTGTGTCGCCGCTGTGGCTGGCGCGGGGCGCGGGGGCGGTGGTGCTGGCCTGGGGCGCGTTTCAGCTGGCCGCCAGCTTCGCGCCGGACCGCGTGAAGGTGGGCGGGCTGGTGGGGGGCAACCTGCTGCTGGTGGCCGCCCTGGTGCCCCCCGTGCTGCGCGGCGCCGAAACCCTGCCGCCAGCGCTGCGCACCGCGCTGCTGGTGGTGGCCGGCGCGCTGACCCTGCTGGCCCTCATGGCGCTGCTGGGCAGCCCCTCGCGCCGGGGGCGGCTGTAATGGAACGGCTGCACAAGCGGCTGGCCCGCGCCGGGGTGGCCTCGCGCCGCGCGGCGGAAAGCATGATTCAGGCCGGGCGGGTCACGGTCAACGGCGTGCCCGCCACCCTGGGCCAGAGCGTGACCGACGCTGACGACATCCGTGTGGACGGCCAGCTGATTGAGACCGACGCCGCGCCCAAAGTCACCTACATGCTCTACAAGCCGCGCGGCTATGTCACCACCGCCCGCGACGAGTACGGCCGCAAGAATGTGCTGGACGCCATGCCACCCACCCCCGGCCTGCATCCGGTGGGTCGCCTGGACCGCGATTCGGAAGGCCTGCTGCTGCTGACCACCGACGGCGACCTGACGCTGACCTTGACGCACCCCCGCTACGGCCACGAAAAGGCCTACCGCGCCTGGACCCAGGGGCCCCACGAGCCCACCCAGGCCGAGCTGGACACGCTGCTGGACGGCACCCTGACCCTGGACGACGGTCCCGCCCAGGCCCGGGAGGCCCGCCCGGCCCGGGACGGCGCCTTCGTGGTGCTGGGCGAGGGCCGCAACCGGCAGGTGCGCCGGATGCTGGAAGGCATTGGCCACCCGGTCGCCCGCCTGCTGCGCTACCGCGTGGGCGGCCTGTGGCTGGGTAACCTGGAGGTCGGGGAGTACCGCCTGCTCGACAGCCGTGACCTGCACGACCTCCTGCACCCGGACCAGACGCCGCCCCAGGTGTGGGACCGCCAGTGGGAGCGCATTCAGAAGCGCTGGGGGTAAGGGGCGGCGGGATGCAGTGCGCGGTGAATGCATGTTCTTCACCGCCTGCTGCGCACCGCGTCCCGCCGCCTGCTATCCTTTTCCCTTGCGGGGGAATGTTCGGCCGCGCCTGCGCAAGTGGGTGAGGAAAGTCCGGGCACCGCAGGGCCAGGATGCCAG
This sequence comes from Deinococcus arcticus, assembly GCF_003028415.1. Lineage (NCBI taxonomy): Bacteria > Thermotogati > Deinococcota > Deinococci > Deinococcales > Deinococcaceae > Deinococcus > Deinococcus arcticus. The sequence goes on along the minus strand of NZ_PYSV01000016.1, from coordinate 49,476 downwards.
CTAACGGCTGGTCGGCGAGTCAAGTGCCCAGTCTGGCCCACTGCCGGGGCCTGGGTGGCGGCGAAGCCGAAGGACAGTGCCACAGAAACCAGACCGCCACGCGCCGGCGTGCAGAACGTGAAGCCCCGGCAGTGGGCAGGCGCGTGGTCAGGGTGAAACGGTGCGGTAAGAGCGCACCAGGCCCGCAGGAGACTGCGGGCGTCTGGTAAACCCCATCCGGTGCAAGACCCGACAGTGCGCGAGGGCTGGCCCGCCCGATGACCGCCAGGATGGTCGCTTGAGGCGCGCCGCAAGGCGCGTCCCAGAGAGATGGCCGAACAGCCGCGCAAGCGGTGGACAGAACCCGGCTTATAGTTCCCCCGCGCCGTGCAGGCCGCTCCCATCTGGGGGCGGCCTGCTTTGGTTGTAGGTCGTGGGGTGTGGGCTATGGGAAAGGCAGAAAAAAGGCGCGCACGGTCCCCGTTGTTTCTCCTACAACCGACAACCCACCCCCTACACCCCCTTCTTCGCGTCCAGCGCCGCCACCACAAACCCCGCCATCATCAGCGCGCCGCCCACCGGGGCTACGGCGCCCAGCACCCCGAGGCCCGTCAGGGCCAGCAGGTACAGGCTGCCGGCAAACACCAGGGCCCCGGCCAGCAGCAGCGGGGGCGCGCGGCGCTGCCCGGCCTGGGTACCCAGCGCCAGCAGGGCCAGGGCGGCGTACATCTGATAGCGGGCGCCGGTGTCAAAGGTGGCCAGGGCCGCCGGGTTCAGGCGGGCTTTCAGGCCGTGGGCCGCAAAGGCGCCCAGGGCCACCGCCAGGGCCGCCAGCACGGCGCCGGCGCGCAGGGTGTGGTGAGAACGCATGCCGCGCAGCGTAGGGCAACCGGGGGGTGGCCGGTGTCCCGCCCGCCCGGGGCGGCGGGGTGGGGGAGCAGGGGCCCGGGCGTGGGGAAAGTGGGGCGTTGGTGGGAATTGGTGGTAATTCGTGGAAACGGCTGTTACACTCGCCGCATCAACCAAAAGGCGTTCAGCACGTGTTCATGGTTGAGGGGCCCCCCGGCCCCCCCCCGCCGCCCTGGTGGGAGGGGGTGGGAAAAGAGGAGAAGTGTGTGCCGTTTGGCGAGTACCCGTACACCATTGATGACAAGGGCCGCGTGGTCATTCCCCCCGCGTTCCGTGACTTCGTGGAGGACGGCATGATCCTCACGCGCGGCATGGAAGGCTGCCTGTACGTGTTTCCGCTGTCCAGCTGGAAACGGGTGGAAACGCAGCTGGAGGGCCTGCCCCTCACGGACGCCGAGGCCCGGGCGTTCGTTCGCTTCTTCTATTCCGGGGCCAGCAAGGCGCGGCTGGACAACCAGAGCCGCGTCTCGGTGCCCCACACCCTGCGCGCCTTTGCAGCCCTGGAGGGCGAGGTCATCGTGGCCGGCGCGCCCGGTCGCCTGGAACTCTGGAGCCCGGCGCGCTGGGACGCCGCCATTGCGGCGGTGCAGGACAACCCCCCCAAACCAGACCTTCTATCCAACTTTGTGGCCTGACCCATGACCGACCCCCTGAATATTCCGTCTTCCGAAGCCGCCCTGGCCCAAGGCGGCCTGTCGCATGTGCCGGTGCTGGCCGCCGAGGTGCTGGAAGCGCTCCAACCGGCCCCGGGCCGCGTGTGTGTGGACGGCACCCTGGGCGGCGCCGGACACACGGGCCTGCTGCTCTCGGCGGGCGCTGCCGTGTATGGCATTGACCAGGACCCCTACGCCCTGGACCGCGCCCGGCAGGCCGGCCGGCCGGGCCTGACCGTACTGCAGGGCAATTACCGCGACATGGTGGCCCTGCTCTCTGGTGTGGGTGTCTCGCAGGTGGACGGCATTCTGCTGGACATCGGCGTGAGCAGCTTTCAGCTGGACGACACGGCGCGCGGCTTTTCCTACCACACCGAGGCCCCGCTGGACATGCGCATGAGCCAGAGCGGCGAATCGGCCGCTGACGTGGTGAACACCTACCCGGAAGAGGAACTGGCCGCCATCATCTACGAGTACGGCGAGGACCGGCTCTCGCGCCGCATCGCCCGGGGCATCGTCATGGCGCGCGAGAAAGCGCCCATCGAAACGACCGTGCAGCTGGCCGAGCTGGTCAAGCGGGCCTACCCCGGCTTTTCCAAGGGCATTCACCCGGCGCGGCGCACCTTTCAGGCCCTGCGCATTCATGTCAACGACGAACTGGGCGCCCTGCGCGACGGCCTGCAGGCGGCCGAAACCCTGCTGGCCCCCGGCGGGCGGCTGGCGGTCATCAGTTTTCATTCGCTGGAAGACCGCATTGTGAAGCGCTTCCTGCTGGGCAGTGAGGTGCTCAGTCCCCTGACCAAGCGCCCCCTGGTGGCCTCGGAACAGGAGCAGGCCGCCAACCCCCGCGCCCGCAGTGCCAAGCTGCGGGTGGCCGAGCGGAGGCCGGCATGACCCGCCTGCAGGGCCCCCAGACTTCCCTGGCCCGCTTTCTGCCGCGCTGGAGCGAGCTGGACACCTCGCTGCCCACATGGCGGGCGCGCGCGGTGCGCTACGTGCTCATTTACCTCGCGCTGGTGCTGGTGCTGGTCACCGTGCGCGCCCTGACCAGCGATGTGCGCCCGGCCCTGCGCGCGGCCGAGAAGCGCGAAGCGGCCCTGATCACACAGAACGCCAACCTCACGGTGCAGTTGCAGACCCTGGAAAACCAGCGCCGCCTGAAGGACTGGGCGCAGGCACGTGGCATGCGCCTGGTGGCGGTGGCCCCCAAGGCCACGGCCACCTTTACGCCCCTGCCCCCCGCGCCCGGCCGCCCCGCGGCGGCCCGCACCCTGGAGGTGAAGACCCTGTGGAAGTGAAGATACGCGCCCGTTCTCACCTGATGCGCATTCTGGCCCTGCTGATGTTCCTGACCCTGGTCTGGGCCTACGCCCAGCTGGAATGGGGTGCGCCGCAGGGGGCCCGGAAGAAGGTCGTGCAGGCGCGCGGCACCGTGCTGTCGGCCGATGGCCGGGTGCTGGCCACCAGCGTGGACGGTCAGCGGGTGTATCCGCAGGGCACCCTGGCCGGGCAACTGCTGGGCATGATGGGCGACACCGAGGGCCTGGAGGGCCTGGAACACGCCTACGACGGCCCCCTGATGGCCGGGCAGAACCTGAAGCTGACGATTGACACCGGCATTCAGGCCTCGGCCGAATCGGCGCTGGCCCGCGCGGTGCCCGAGCATCAGGGCGAATACGGCGCTGTGGTGGTCATGGAAACCCGCACCGGGCGCGTGCTGGCCGCCGCCAGCTACCCCCCCTTCGACCCGGGCACCTGGCGCAGCTCCTCTGAGGGCGCCCGGCGCAACCGCGCCTTCCTGGACCGCTTCGAGCCCGGTTCCACGGTCAAGGCCCTGGTGGTGGGCGCCGCCCTGAACGAGAGCCTGACCACCCGCAACACCCTGTACGACACGCCCATGAGCCGCTTCGTGGGCGGGCGCTGGGGCAGCCGCATCGGCGACAGCGTGGCCCACCCCACAACGCTGACCACCGAGGGCGTCTTGCAGTACAGCTCCAACGTGGGCATGACCCATATCGTGGAGCGCTTTCCCAAGGAGCGCATGCGCGGGTATCTGGAGGCGTATGGCTTCGGGCGCGAGGTGCCGCTGCCGGCGGTCCCGGCTGCCAGTGGGCAGTTGCAGCCCCTGAGCCGCTGGAGCGATCTGGTGCGCGCCACCAATTCCTTCGGGCAGGGCATGAGCAGCACCACCCTGCAACTGGCGGCGGCCTTCAACGTGCTGGCCAACGATGGCCGTTACCTCTCGCCCCGGCTGGTGGAAGGCGAAACCGGCCAGGAGCGGCGCGACGTGCTGCGCCCGGAAGTGGCGCGCGAAACCAGGGCCATGCTGCAAACGGTGGTCAAGCGCATTTCCGGCACCGCTGGCCTGGACGGCTACGACCTGGCCGGCAAGACCGGCACCGCGCAGGTGGTGGTGGACGGCCGCTATTCCAGCAGCATCTACGACAGCGTGTTCGCCGGCTTCTTTCCGGCCGAAAGCCCCCGCGTGACCATCGCAGTTATGGTGCACGGCGCCAAGGTCAGATACCACGGCTCCATGCTGGCGGCTCCCATCTTCCGCGCCATCTCGGCAGATGTGCTGTCGGGCTGGGGCGTGGTGCCCCCGGTGCAGGAGGGGGACGGGAAGGAGTGAGGGGCCCGGCGCCCGGCGGCTCAGGAGGTCGCTGTTGATCTAGAGATCAACCGGGCAGCGCGAGAGGCGAGCAAAGGGCCTCGCACCGGGAAAGGAAACGTTTCGGTGCTCCTTCTGAACCGCTGAAGAGGGGAGGGGTGAGGCCCTGAGGGGCCCCAGGCTGAGGCAAGCAGAGCAGGCATGACGAGCGGCGTGGGTGGTTCTCTCCACGCCGCTCGCCGTGCCTGTGTTGTCGTTTGAGGCGAGCAGCGACGGGCTCCACAGCGCCGGAGGCCTGGGTGGATTGGGCCCCGTTTGCCCAGGTGCCTCATCCGGACCGCCGTTCAGTGCCGGACATCCGTCTCTCTTCCTGCGCGGCTGCGCACTGCCTAGAGTCTGCTCGGTCGAAACCATTGCGCCATGCGTGACGACTTTTTTGGAAGCTGTATCTGCTACGGAATCTCTTTCTTCCCGCCTGGCCGTCTGAAGGTGCCCCTAAACATGAGTCAATTCTAAGAGAGGCTGAGAATCTGAACACCCGGTCAACTGCGGCTTCGGGGGCCTCTCACTGGTCCTCACCGGTGAAGTGTTGGCTGGCCCACTGTCTAGGCCATCTGGCCGGGCACAGGGCTTGACGCGGGGCCCATATTCGGCATTCTTCACACTCTCACCATGAGAAACTAAATGAGACGATTAGAACTTATCTCATGATGAGAAAGCTGTCGTAGAGTAAAAAACCTGATTGTTTTGAACTCTCTGCCTCGATCCTCTTGCGCAGAGATGAGTACAGAAATCACCTTTTCTTAGAAAACTGCCATTCAGGCCCATTACGCTCATGCACGAACAGGGGGCGGCTTCATCTGCCCTCAACCCGAAGGTCCCATTTTCTTACCCCTCAACGGGCGCGCGCTCTGGCGCGGCGCCTGCAGGAGATTTCATGTCTCAATTTGCTTTTGCCTGGATTCGCACTGCTGCTGTTGTCTTGCTGGGAACGGCAGGCGCCACCCCGGCCCTCCCTGCCGGCTCGCTGGCCACCGAGGCCGTCCGTGACGCCCTGACCGTGCGGGCCCCCGCTGCACCTGCGGCTCCCCAGCAGGCCGCCCAGAACCGCGCCGCTGCCATTGCCCAGGCGCAGCGCCCGACTGAGCAGCGGCCCAGTGAGCCTGTGGCGATCACGCCCATCCGTGGGCGCTCCGTGGTGGCCCGCTCTACGGCCTACAACAGCCTGCCCAACCAGACCGACAGCACGCCGTTCATCACGGCCACCGGCACCCGCACCCGCCCCGGTGTGGTGGCCCTGTCGCGCGACCTGCTGCGCATCTTTCCGTACGGCACCCGCGTGATCATTGAGGACCTGAGTGGCCGCTACACCAACATGCTGCGTGGCCGGGTGTTCGTGGTGGAAGACACCATGGCGGCCCGCAAGACCAACAGCGTGGACATCTGGATGCCCACCCGCACCGAGGCCCTGAACTGGGGCGCGCGCCAGATTCGGATCACCGCCATTCGCTAGGCCCCGCGCCACGCCAGGCCCCGCCCGCGCCGCTGCCGGGCGGGGCCTCGTTTGTCCTCTGCTATCCTCCCCGGTGCATGTCCAAGCCTGAGCGCACCCTGCCCTGGCGGCTGGCCCGCGCGCACCTGCGCCGCCGCCGCACCCAGAACACCCTGACCATTCTGGGCATTGCGGTGGGGGTGATGGCGCTGATTGCGGCGCTTAGCCTGACCAACGGCTTTACCCGCGCCCTGGTGGAGGCCACCCTGCGCGCCAGTCCACACCTGAGCGTGACGGCCCTGACCCCATCGCCCCCCGACACCGAACTGGAAGCGGCCCTGCGCGCCGACCGGCGGGTGCGGGCCTTTACTCCGTTTCTGGCCGACAAGGGCCTGCTGACCCGGCCCGCTTCGGCCGGTCGGGCGGCGGGCGTGGACTTCACGACCCTGTTTGGCGTGACGCCCGCCGCCCGGCAGGTGCTGGAGTTGCCGCCCGAGCAGCAGGCCGCCCTGGCCAGCCTGAAAGACGGTGAGGTACTGCTGGGCGCGGCGCTGGCCCGCAGCGTTGGGGCCTTTACTGGCGACCGCGTGCGGCTGCTGAACAGCACCCAGCGCCGCACCACCCTGCTGGTGCGCGGGGTGTTTTCCACGGGCAACTACCTGATTGATTCCGCCTACGCGTTTACTTCCCTGCGGACCCTGCAAACCCTGCAGGGCACCCGGGCGGTCACCGGTTACCAGCTGCGCCTGCACGACCCGGCTCAGGCTCCGGCCGTGGGCGACGACCTGACCCGCGCCCGCGCCTACTCGCCGCTGCCCTGGCAGAGCCTGTACGGCACACTGCTGGACCAGCTGGCCCTGCAAAAGCGCGTGATTGCCTTCGTGGTGCTGCTGATTGTGGTGGTGGCGGCCTTTGGCATTGCCAATGTGCTGACCCTGGCGGTGTTCGAAAAAACGCAGGAAATCGCCATTCTGCGCGCCATTGGGGCCACCCGGTCGCTGATCACCCGCATCTTTTTGCTGGAGGGGCTGGCGCTGGGGCTGGGCGGGCTGCTGCTGGGCAACCTGCTGGGCCTGGGGATCAGTGCGTATTTCACAGTGCGACCCTTCAGCCTGCCGGGCGATCTGTATTTCATCACCACGCTGCCTGTGGAGGTGCGCCTGACGGATGTGCTGGGGGTCAACGCCATTGGGCTGGTGACCACCCTGCTGGCCGCCCTGATTCCCGCGCGCCGGGCAGCGGCCGTGGAACCGGCGCGCATTCTGCGCTGATCCGAGTTCCGAACAATGCCGTCACCCATGAGGGAGTTTTTCCGACCGGAGGAACTCGCAGCGCGGCGGAGCAGAGCAGAAAAAGAGACGGATGTCCGGGCATTGGACCGCCCCCAGCCGAAGGCGGGGCACATCCCCCTTCTCCCGGCTGTTCCAGAAATGGACGGAAGCCCGCCAGAATCAGGCCGGGCGGGGTCGTCTCTGGCCTTTGTACGCCGCTGGTGCTTACCTATGCCAGACAGCCATTCTCTTCGTGCTGGCGGGCGCTGTCAGGCGCGCATCACCTGCCTGACGGTGACCTGAAGCACCATTAACAAAGCCTCCCAGGCCGCTCACGGTGCGTCATCTTGCCGCCCGTAGGCTATGTCGCGGAGGTACGACATGAAGAAGCTTTTTCTGATTCCCGCTGCCATGCTGATCAGCACGGCCGCTGCGGCCCCCAAGATCAGTGCCCAGAGCATTATCGTGAACCCCACCCAGCCCGACCTGTCGGTGAGTGTGCGCGTGGACAAGGACACCAGCGGCAACCAGAACCCCGCCTACCGAGTGGGTGACAAAATCTCCATCAGCACGAGCGCGAACCGTGACGCCTACGTGTACCTGTTCAACGTGAACCCCGACGGCACGGTGGACCAGATTCTGCCCAACCGCCTCTCGGAAAATAACTTCGTCAAGGCCAACACCACGAAGGTGTTCCCCGCCCCCGATGACAAGTTCACGTACACGGTCGCTGGTCCCATTGGCCAGAACAAGGTGCTGGCCCTGGCCAGCCTGACCGAGCTGGACCTGGATGACATCAGCTCCTTCAAGAACGCGCAGGACCAGTTTGCCACTGTAAATGCCAAGAGCCAGGCTGGCCTGGCCCAGGCCCTGAGCATTGTGGTCAACCCCCTGCCCCAGAACAGCTGGGTGAGTGACACCGCCTTCTACACCGTGGCAGCGCGCAACCCCGTGAGCACCGGCAGCCTGTTCGTGGGCACCAACGTCAACAATGCGACCGTGATCCTCAACGGCCAGCGACTGGGCGGCGCCAACGTCACCTACAGCAACCTGCGCGCCGGCACCTTCCCGGTCCGCGTGCAGGCCCCCGGGTACCGCGACTACACCACCACCATCGCCATTCGTGCGGGCAGCACCACCAACCTGAACGTGGAGTTCGCCCAGGCCGTGACCCCCGCGCCGGCCCCGGTGCAGGGCCAGTACACGGTGACCCTGCGCAGCCCGGTGAACGGCGCCCGAGTGTTCGTGGACGGTGACGAGGTGGGCGTGATCCGCAACGGCGTGCTGAACCTGCGCCTGTCGCGTGGTGCCCATGAGATCGTGGTGGTGGCTTCCGGCTACCGCACCTTCACCAACACCTACAACGTGACCCAGAACGGTCAGATCACCATTACCCCCACCCGCTGATCTTCAGCCGCAAAAGCACCCCCGCCCGTTGTGGTGGGGGTTTTTTTGGACATGGCAGATGGCTGGGCTGGTTGAGCCAGCTGCCTCTGGCCCTCCGCTTTCTGCTACGGGCCCCCCGGCCCCTGGGTCAGCAGGTCGTGCAGAATCCGCGCCGTCATGCCCCAGATGTCGTGGCCCTGCCAGGGGTAGCGGTAAAGGGGCACCCGGGTGCCGTCCGGGAGGGTGCGCGTTTCGGTGGTGACTGGCAGGGTGCGCAGCTCGGCCAGGGTGGGCAGGAGAAGCTGGGCCACTTCAGAGCTGAGGGTCAGAGCGGGCTGCGCGCCCAGGCGGGCCAGCACGGGCGTGACATGAAAGCCGATGGGCGTAAAGACATCGTCCAGTTCGCCCAGCACGGCCACGGCCGCCGGGTCCAGGCCCACCTCCTCGTGGGCCTCGCGCAGGGCGCCGCTCACGGGATCTTCGCCCGGTTCCAGGCTGCCCCCGGGAAAGCTGATCTGGCCCCGGTGGGTGGGCAGGTCGGCCGAGCGGACGGTCAGCAGTACACGCGGGCTGGCTTCGCGGGTCAGGCCCACCAGCACGGCCGCGCGGCGGTACTCGGGCAGGTGCAGCGGTCGGCGCTCGCGCGTGCCCAGCCAGACGGCCCAGGGATCATCCGCTGCCCGGTCCAGGGGGTCGGTCATGGCGCGGCGCTGGGGGTCTGGGGAGCGGGGTCCAGCGCCCGCAGCGCCGCCGTGGTGTGGTCGCGCAGGGCCAGTTCGGGGTCCACGCCGGCCGCGCGCGCCCAGGCCACCACCGCGCTCAGCACGGCGGCCACGCCCTCGGGGGTGGGGGCCGCGCCCTGCAGCACCGTCAGGGCCTGGACCTGCTGCGCGCCCGCGTCGCCCCTGGACTGTTCAGCCAGCTTCTGCGCGCTCAGGTTCTGCGTCTGGGCCTCGCGGCTCAGGGCGCCCAGGCCCGCCGGCACACGCTCCAGGGCTGTTCGGGGCCGCCCGCCGCGCTCGGCCGCCTTGATCGCCTGCCAGTTGGCGACCACCTCGGCGCTGCTGTCCACCGCCGTATCTGCAAAAACATGGGGGTGGCGGCGCACCAGCTTGTCCACGATGCTGCGTTCCACGTCGGCGTACGAGAAGGTGCCGGCTTCCTCGCCAATGACGCTGTGAAAGGCCACCTGCAGCAGCACGTCTCCCAGTTCATCGGCCAGGTCTGGGCCGCCGCCCCCGGCGGCGGCGTCGGCGGCCTCGGCCGCCTCTTCCAGCAGGTAGGGCCGCAGGGATTCGTGGGTCTGCTCCTGGTCCCAGGGGCAGCCGCCGGGCCCACGCAGGCGGCGCATGATGGTCAGTAAGTCCTGCATGGCCCTACTGTAGCGGCCCACTGGGACGGCCTGGGGGCCCCGGTGGGCAGGGTGGCCGCGCCCCCCTCCCCTCAGCGCCCCCTCACGCCGCGTCAGCTTGGGTGTGATGCACTGGCCCGCATGAACCGCCTGCTGTCCACGGCCCTGGCCGCCTCTGTTCTGACCCTGCCCCTGGCGGCCGCCCAGACGCCCGCCAGCTGGACCGCCCCGCGCCTGTCGGCGGCCACCTACGTCATCCTGGACCCGAAAATCGAGGGGAACCCCAACCTCGTGAGCGCCGAGCAGCGCGCCAGCATCCTGGCGGCCATGAAGCGCGACAGCGCCGGGGCGATCAAGCGCCGGTACCCAAAGGCCACGGTCACCGAGAAGGCGAGCACGCCCGGGGCCATTGAGGTGCGCCCGGTGTTCGTGGCGCCCCGGGCCCTGCTGCCGTGGGCCAAGCTGGGCGCCCGGCTGGAATTCCGCCTGCCCGAGGGCCAGACCATGGTGCTCAGCGAGACTTTTGGCATCTCCGTGCTGCTGCGCCACCAGGCCGAGTTCGTGAACTACCTGTACGACCAGCTGGCCGCGCGCCTGCCCTGAGGCGGGGGCCGGTGTCTGCACGCGCTCCCACACTGCGACCGGGCCCCGGCATGTTACCGTCCGCCCATGACCACCCACACGCAACGTGGCAAGAGCGCCTTTATCACCGGGGCCAGCAAGGGCATTGGGCGGGCCGTGGCCCAGGCGCTGGTGGGAGAGGGCTACAGCGTGACGATCACCAGCCGCCACCAGCCCGAGATTGAAGGGGTGGCGGCGGAACTGGGAGCCCAGGCCCGGGGGGTGGCCTGCGACGTGAAAGACCCGCAGGCCGTGCAGGCCGCCGTGGACGCCCATGTGGCGGCGTTCGGTGGCCTGGACGTCTTGTTCGTGAATGCGGGCGTGGGCCACTTTGCTTCAGTGGCTGACCTGAGCATCGAGCAGTGGCAGGACGTGATAGACACCAATCTCAGCGGCGCCTTTTACACCGTCAAGGCGGCCATTCCGGCGCTGTCGCAGCGCGGCGGGTACATCTTCACCCTCTCCAGTCTCGCGGGCAAGAACCCCTTTGCAGGCGGCGCGGCCTACAACGCCAGCAAATTCGGCCTGAACGGCCTGTCCGAGGTGCTGATGCTGGACCTGCGTGACCGGGGCATCAAGGTGACCCAGATCATGCCCGGCAGCGTGGCCACGCACTTTGGCGGCCATACCCCCGGCGAACAGGACGCCTGGAAGATTCAGCCCGAGGACCTCGCGCAGCTGACGGTGGACCTGCTGCGCATGCCCGCGCGCACCCTGCCCAGCCGCGTGGAGGTGCGGCCCAGCCGGCCGAGGAAGGGGTAGTGGGAGGTGGGTCGTCGGTTGTGGGGGGGGCAAGATGTGTCCCACGCCCTACAGCCCACGGCCCACACCCCCCTTGCTAGAATGCCCCCCGTGTACACGAACCGCCGCGCTCATTACGAGTACGAATTACTGGAGCGCTTCGAGGCGGGCATCAGCCTGACGGGCAGTGAGGTCAAGAGCGTGCGGGCGGGCGGCGTGGATTTCCGCGACGCCTTTGCGCGGCTGCAGGGCGGCAACGTGGAACTGGAAGGGCTGTACATCCCCACCTACAAGGAAGCCACCTACAACAACCACGAGCCCCGGCGCACCCGCCGCCTGCTGCTCAACCGCGAGGAAATTGGCAAACTCAAGCGCGGGCTGGAGCAAAAGGGCCTGACGCTGGTGCCGACAAAGCTGTACCAGAAGGGCCGCTATTTCAAGGTAGAACTGGCCCTGGCGCGCGGCAAGAAGCTGCACGACAAGCGCCGCGCCGAGGCCGAGAAAACCGTGCGCCGGGAGCTGCGCGAACTGTGAGGGCGGTGCGAACAGCGCCCCAGCGCGCCGCCCTGCGCCTGCTGAGCGCTGGCCTGCTGCTGCTGGGGCTGGCCGGGGCGCAGATTGCTTTCAGTCGCCTGAGTCTGGCCGGGCAGCCAGTGGACAGTATTCAGCTGTACGGCGCTGAATACGCCAGCCAGAGTGCCCTGAGCGGCCTGCTGACGGTCACGCGTGAAGGCCCCATTGTGCGGGTGACGGGCCTGGGCCACACCCTGCTGCTGCCCATTGACGAGGACCAGCAGCGCGCCACCACCGATTTCAACACGGTGCAGCTGGACACCCGCCGCCTGCAGGCGCGCGCCGCCACGCTGGTCAACGGCAACCTGTACCTGCCAGTCGAGACCCTGGCCGCCGGCCTAGGCGCCCAGTACGAGCCCGGCAAGCTGACGGTGCCGCCCCCGCAGTTGCTGGGGGTGAGCAGCCGCGCCGGGCGCGACGCCGACCGGCTGGTGCTGGACCTCTCGCGCGACGTGGAGATGCAGGACGAGGGGCGCGGCGACCGCGTGGTGATTACCCTGCGCGGGCTGAAGGGCGAGGCAAGGCGCTACACCACCCGGGGGGCCTTTGTGCCCTCGGCGGAGGTGGCGCGCAGCGGCGAGAACCTGACGGTGACCCTGCCCCTGAAGGCCAGCAGCGGCTACCGGGTCTACAAGGTGGTGCGCCCCGGTAACGTGCGCGTGGTGGTGGACGCCGGGCCCGGGGTGGCGCGCAGCAGCCCCGAGGTGCTGACCCGGGTGACGGCCCCCCTGATTGTGCTGGACCCGGTGCGCGTGCCCGGCGTGGGCCGCGACGTGACACTGGAGGTGGCGCGGCGCGCGGCCGAGCTGCTCTCCAAGTTCGGCTGGCAGGTGCGCATGACCCGTGACACCAGCCAGACCCTGAGCCGCGAGGACGCCCTGCGGCTGACCCGCCAGAGCGACGTGTATCTGGCGCTGGACCTGGGGCGGCTGCCCGGCGCCCGGCGCGGCGGCGTCACTGTCTACGAGCAGACCGGCCGGGCAAGCGCGCCGCTGATCAACGCCATCCGGGCCGGTGCGGCCCCGCCCTACGCGGCGCTGGTGGTGGCCGGGCCCGGCAGCACCCGCCGCCTGGGTGAACTGCTGCGCGGCGAACTGAAGGCCGGCGGCGTTACCGCCGGGCGCGAAACCACCAGCCGGGTGCTCTCGCTGGGCGAGGCCCCGCAGGCCGCCCTGCTGCTGGAACTGGGCTGGGCTGGCAACGCCGAGGACCTCGCCAAGCTGGGCGTGGACCAGCGCCTGCAGGTGATGGCGGTGGCGGTGGCCCGCTCGGTGGCCACCTACCTGACCGCCCGGGCCAACAACAACGCCAACATCAGTGCCGGCGCAGCGGGGGCCCAGCCATGATCCTGCTGCGCAAGCTGTTCTCGCTGTTCAATGTGGTGGCCGCCGCCCTGTTTGTCTGTTCGGTGCTGGCCGTGCAGGCGGTGCAGCGCACCCCGCCCACGCCCACGCCCCCCAAGCCGGACCTGGAAGAGCGCCAGGCCCTGAAGGTCAAGGTGTATTTCACCGACCCCCAGGTGCAGCGCCTGAAACCAGAAACCCGCACCATTCAGGTGGTCCAGACCAACCCGCGCGCCGTGGCCCAGGCTGCCGTGAATGTGTGGGCCCAGGGGCCTTTTGACAAGGGCCTGCTGGGGCTGGTGCCTGCGGGCGGCGCGGCGCCCAAGGTGTATCTGCGCGGCCAGCACTTCTTCGTGGACCTGCCTGAAGCCTACGCCCGGCTGCGCTACGGCACGAGTGGCGAGCGCATGCTGCTGTGCACCCTCACGCGCACCCTGCTGGACGCCCGGGGCCAGGACGTGACCTTCCTGCTGGGCGGTCAGACCGTCGAGACCCTGGGCCACATGGACCTGCGCGAGCCCTACACGCGGGGGGACTGTGCGGACGAGTAAGACTGTGCGGACCAGTGAGGAGCTGGCCAAGGGTCAGAGCGTCGAAGGGGCTCAGGGTGCGGGTCCTGGGTGCAGGCTCACTCTCTTCTGTTTTCTCTCTTCTGTTGTTTTTCTAGACTCTTAGACCCTTTGACTTGCCTATGCTGCGCAGCATTACCCTCCAGGGCTTCAAAAGTTTTGCGGACCGGACCCGGCTGGAATTCGGGCCCGGTGTCAGTGCGGTCATCGGGCCCAATGGCAGCGGCAAGAGCAATGTCGTGGAGGCCATTCGCTGGGCCACCCACCAGGCGCGCGCGCGTGAACTGCGCGCCGGGCGGGCCTCGGAACTGATTTTTCATGGCAGCGGCGGCAAGGCCCCGCTGGGGCTGGCCGAGGTGCAGCTGGAACTGCATACCCCGGAAGGCCGGGTGAATCTGGCCCGGCGCATCTACCGTGACGGCGCGGCCGAGCAGGATCTGAATGGCCGCCCCGTGCGCGTGCGCGACGTGCAGGGCGCCCTGCGCGGCACCGGCCTGGGGCCCGGCGGGCTGGCGGTGATCGGGCAGGGCGAGGTGAGCGGGGTGGTGCAGGCCGAGGGCAAGACACTGCTAGGCCACGTGCAGGAGGCCGCCGGGCTGTCACGCGCGGTGTCGGCGCGGCAGGAAACCGAGGCGCGGCTGCGCGAGGCCGACACCCACCTGGGCGCGCTGCGGCTGGTGCTGGGCGAGCGCGAGGCGGCGCTGGCCCGCCTGGCCCGCGCGGCCCAGGAGGCCCGCGACTGGCGCACCCTGAGCCTGCGCGTGCTGACCCTGGAAGACGCCCTGCGCCGCGAGCGGCAGGCCGCGCACGCCCGCGAGATTGCCGCTGCCCGCGCCGAGGGCGCCGAGCTGGAGGCCCGCAGCGCCGCCCTGGGCGCCGAGGTGCAGGCCGCCGCCGCCGCCGTGGAACAGGCCCGCGAGGCCGCCCAGGGCGCCCGCGCCCGCCGCGACGCCTACGCGGGGGCCCTGGAGACCCTGCGCGCCGCCCGCGACGCCGCCGCGCAGGCCGGGCGCTACCGCGACCACCTGCTGGGCGAGCGCGCCGCCCTGCGGGCCGAACTGGACGCGCTGCCCAGGAGCCCCCCCGAGGTACCCGCCCCCGACCTGCCGGCCCTGGACGCCGCGCTGCAGGGCGCCCGCAGCGCGGCCGAAACTGCCGAGGCCCAGGCCCGCCGCCTGGACGCCGAACTGTCGCGCGCGCGCACGCTGGCTGCCCGCGCCGCCGAGGCCCAGGCCCGTGAGGCGGGGGGCCGCGAGACCCTGCGCGCCGAACTGGAACGCGCCCAGGGCAACCTGGACACCACCCTGGACGCCCTGCACGCCGCCCAGGAACGCCTGGACACCGCCCGGGACGCCCGCGAGCAGGCCGAGGCCGCCTACCGCACCCTGCACACCGAGCGCGAGGCGGCCCTGAACCATGAGCGGCACCTGCGGGCCGAACTGGCGCGGGTGAACGCCAGTGTGGCGCCGCTGCGCCGCGAGCGCGAGCGGCTGGAACAGACCCTGAATTCCTACGCCCGCTACGGCGAGGGCGCCCGCAACGCCCTGCGGCTGGACCACCCGGGCATCGTGGGCTCGGTGGCAGACCTCTTGAGCGTGCCCGCCGAGTACGAGACCGCGCTGGGGGCCGCGCTGGGCCGGCGGCTGGAGCAGGTGGTGGTGCAGCGCGCCGAGGACGCCCGTGAGATCATTGACGAACTGAAGCGGGTGGGGGGCCGCGCCACCTTTCTGCCGCTGGACCTGATTCGCGCCCGGCCACGCCGCGACGCGGCCCTGATGCGCGAGAACGGCGTGGTGGGCAACCTGGCCGACCTGTGCCCCAGCGACCCCCCGCTGGTGAGCGAGGCCATGCTGGCCGACACCCTGGTGGTGCGGGACCTGCGCGCCGCCAACCGTATGGCCCGCACGTACAGCAGCCGCCCCCGGCTGGTCACCCTGGACGGCGAACTGGTGGCGCCCGGCGGCGCGATCACCGGGGGCCGCGCGCGCGACACGGGCGCGGGCGTGCTCTCGGACCAGCGCCGGTTTCAGGAACTGGACGCCGAGCTGGACGACGCCGACCGCCAGAGCACCCACCTGGGCGCCGAGCTGAAGAAGCTGGAAGCGGCGCTGGCCGGAGGCGCCGCTGCGCACGACGCCCTGCTGGCCGCGCGGGAACGCGCCGCGCAGGAGGAAAGCCAGACCGAGCGCCGCGCCGCCGAACTGGGCGCGCAGGCCCGCAGCCTGGAAGCCCACCGCGACCGCCTCCGGGCCCGCCTGGGCCCGGAAGACCCTGCACCTGTGGACCCGGTCGCCCTGCCCGACCTGATTACCCTGGAAGCGGCCCTGGCCGGTGCCCGCCAGAACGCCGAAGCTGGCCGCGCCGCTGAGCGCACCGCCGCCGAAACCCTGGCGCTGGCCCGCGAGGCCGACGCCGCGTGGCGCGCCTACCGCACCGGCCGCGCCCGCGCCGGCGAGCTGCGTGCCCGCCTGGAAGCCAGTGAAACGGCCCTGCAGACCCAGGAGGCTCACCTCGCCGCCGCCGTGACCGAGGTGACCCGCCGCGAGGCCGCCCTGGGCACCCTGGATGAGCACGAGTACGCCCGCGCCGAATATGCCCGCGAGCAGGCCGCGCAGACCTACGCGAACCTCATTGCCGCGCAGAACAAGGCCCGCGCCCGGCTGGACGAGGTGCGCCTGCTGGTGGCCCGGCGCGAGGGGCTGCAAGAACCCCTGCCCGACGGCTGCCTGCCGCCCGGCACCCCACGCGAATGGACGGCCGAACTGACCCGCACCCGCGCCAGCCTGGAGGCCCTGGGCCCGGTGAACGCCCGCGCCGAGGCCGACCACGCCGCCGAGGCCGAGCTGCTGGCCGCCCAGCACGCCGAGCTGCACGACGCCGAAACGGCCGCCAGTGAACTGCGCGCCCACCTGCACGACCTGGAAACCGCTGAGGGCCACGCCACCGCCGCCGCCTTTGAGCGGGTGAACGCTGCCTTTCGCGAGTACAGCGCCCAGTTGCTGGGCGGCCAGGGCGAACTGGAAGGCGAGACCGATGAGGCCGGGCGCCTGCGCGGCCTGCGGCTGGCGGTGCAGCCGAAGGGCAAGCGCACCCGCTCCATGACGCTGCTCTCGGCGGGCGAGCGCACGATGGCGGGGCTGGGGTTCCTGTTCGCCCTGAACCATGCCGGGGGCGAGGGCAGCGCGGGTGGCCTGCCGCTGGCCGTGCTGGACGAGGTGGACGCCCCGCTGGACGAGGCCAACATCCGCCGCTTCACCGCCTTTTTAAAGCTGTTCAGCGAGCGCGGCGCCCAGTTTCTGCTGGTTACGCACCAGAAGGCCACCATGGAAATTGCCAGTGCCCTGTGGGGCGTGACCACGGACCAGACTGGTGCCAGCCGCGTGCTGAGCATCAAGCAGCCCGAGGATGCCCGGGCGGGGTAGGGCGGAGCACCGGCGGCCGGCCCTGAAGCCCTGGCAGCCTGCGCCCCACTGCCCCCCCCGCTCAGAACAGCAACGCCACCGCCATGAAAAAGGCGCGTTCCTGGGCCGTCAGCCGGGCACCCGGGCCATAGCCGGCGGCAAAGGCGGTCTGATCGGCCGGGCTCAGGTTCTGCGTGGCGACGGCCACATCGGCGCGCAGATCGCCCACATCGGCAAAGGCCCAGTCAATGAACCCCGTTACGCGCCCGCCGGCCACCATCACGTTGTCCAGAAAGAGGTCGCCGTGAATGAGGGCTGCCCGCTGGGGTGTGGGTCGCTCGCGGCGCAGCTGGGCCAGGTGGGCTGGGTCCACCCCGGGATTCAGCTGGGCCGCCGCTGCCAGGGCCTGTTCCAGCCAGTCTGGGTGGCCAAATCCCGGCGGGGGCGGGGTGGCGTGCAGCTGCGCCAGGGCCGCGCCGAAGTCGGCCAGCAGCGCCGCGCGGTCCGTCCGGTCCGGCGTGGCCCGCAGGGCGGCCTCCAGCGTCGTGCCGGGCAGGCGGCGCGTCATCAGCCAGCCTTCCGGGTCAGGTGGGGCGGGGCGCTCCAGGTACAGCAGCGGTGCTGGCGCAGGCACGCGCAGCGGGTGCAGGGTGCGCAGCGCGTGGTACTCGCGCCGCAGCAGCGCCAGGTGCGGGCCGACCGAGCGTTTGAGCACGGCGGGGCTGCCGCTGGCATCCAGCGCGAAGGCCACGCGGGAGGTGCGGCCCTGGTGCGGGGGCCCGTGCAGGTAGGGCTCTGGCCCCAGCCGCGCCCGGAGTTCCCCGGGCAGGTCGGCCAGCACGATCGGGGTGGCGTATGGTTGCCGGGGCTCCATGTGCCCAGTATTCAGGGTGGCCGCCATTTACAGCCCCAGCACGGCCCCCAGCCCCGCCGCGCCCAGCACCACCACCGCCGGGTTGACCCGCGTGCGCTGCAGCAGCACGAAGGCGGCTACGGCCATCAGGGCGGCGGGCCAGCTGTGAAGGCTGCTGCGGGCCAGCACCAGGGCCCCCGCCAGCAGCACGCCGGCCCCGAAGGGCAGCAGGGCGCTGCGCAGGGGCGGCAGCCAGCGCCAGCGGCTCAGGCGCTGCCACGCCAGCATGGCCGCCGCACTCAGCAGGGCGGTGGGGCCGTAAAAGCCGGCGGTGGCCGCCAGGGCGCCCCACCAGCCCCCGGCCGCAAAGCCGTAGTGGGTCATGGCCAGCATGTTGGGCCCCGGCATCACCTGCCCCAGCGCAAAGCCGTTTGCCAGCAGTTGTGGGGTGATCCAGCCTTTGTGCTCCACCAGCACCCGCTCGATTTCGGGGAGGTTGGCACCTCCGAAACTCACCAGCCCCAGCCGGGTAAAGGTGAGCAGGATGTCCCAGGCGTCGGCGGTCATTCGCCGCTCCGGGGCCGGTTCAGGGTCAGGCCGGCGGCGACGACCACGGCCAGCACAGGCAGCAGGTCCAGCTTCAGGGCGGCCAGGGCCACGAACGTCGCGCCCGCCAGCACCGCGCCGCCGCGCACCCCCAGCGCCACCTTGACCACCGGCACCGCCGCGGTGAGCATGACCCCCAGGGCCGCGCAGGCCGCTCCCCGCAGCGCACTCTGCAGGGTGGGCGGCAGGCCCCCGGGTAGCCCCAGGGTCACCACACTGGCGGCCAGCATGGCGATCAGTCCAGGCGTCAGGATGCCCACCACCGCCAGCGCCGCGCCCCGGGGCCCACACAGGTGCGCGCCGATCATGGCGGCCAGATTCACGGCGTTGGGCCCGGGAGTCAGCTGCGCCAGGGTAAAGGCCTCGGCAAAGGCGGCGTCGCTCAGCCAGCCACGCGCCGCCAGAGCCCGGCGGGTGTGGGCGGGCAGGCCGCCCCCAATGCCCACCAGCGCCACCCCCACGAACAGCCGCAGCAGCCCCAGCGGCGTGGGGGGCCGCTGCGGCTGGGCCGGGTGGTCCGGGGCGGTGGGGGAGAGGGCCGGGGCAGGCATGCCCAGAGCCTAGTCCCGGTCGGCCACCGCGCAGGCGTGACTGCAGCAGGAACAGCCGGGAACACAAGGCACGAAAGGGGCGGAAGGTTGGCCCAGCGGTGGGGACAGCGCGCCGGGCGCTGTGGTTGATGCAGGCTGGGGGCAGGATTCACGCCGGTTGGCTGCAGGAGCAGGGCCGTTCATGGGCCTGTTCACCCGTGCCCGGGGCGAGCGAGGGGCCGTGCGGTTCACCAGACAGGAGCCCCTTTCGCTCAGTCCGTCGGCAGCGCGTTAAGCTGCTGCACCCAGGCCAGCGCCCTGGGCAGCGGATCACCGGCGGCCGTGTTCAGCGCCAGACACGGCGCCGGGCCCAGGTCCAGCGGCGTGTGGCACCAGTGGGCCGGGGCCAGGGCGTGTTCAAACGGCAGGTCAATGCCCGGCCGCGCCCGCGAGGCCACGCGCGCCGCGTGCCGCGCCCGCAACACCTCCAGCGGCGCGGTGCAGAACACCTGGGCCAGCCGGGCGCCGTGGGTCTGGGCCAGCCGCAGAAGGTAGGCCTCGCTGACGCCCCGGTAGAAATGCGTTTCCAGCACGGTGCTCACGCCTGCGGCCAGTGTGACGCCTGCCACATGCCACATCAGGTCAAAGCTCAGGGGCCCCGAAATGTCCCGGGGCAGGTCCGGCTGCCGGGCCAGCAGCAGGCCCTTGTACTCGTCCTTGGTGACGAAGGGAAGCTGCAATTCGCGGGCCAGCGCGGCCCCCAGGGTGGATTTTCCGGCGGCCGGAAGCCCGGTCAGCACCAGAAGAAGGGGCGGGGTCACGTGGCGAGCCTACCGCCCGGGGGCCGCGTGGCCATCCGTCCAAAGTGGCGCGGGCCACCCCTACGCCACCTGTGCCACCCTGCCCTGCGCCAAATGCCTCACCGTTCTGCCGCGCCCCTCGTGCCATGCTGAGGCCATGAACACGGCCACGCCCCAGGATGCCCTGAGCGCCTTCCTGACCCACTGGCAGGGCGGCCACTACCGCGAAATGGCCCTGGCCCTGCCCGCGCGGGTATTTCCCACCGGGCGGCGCACCATCCGGCAGGTGAAAAAGGTCTATCCAGGCCGGCTGGGTGAATTCAGCATTCTGGCCGCCCACGACACCGACCCCGCCGCCACCAACGTGGACGTGCAGGTGCTGTGGCGCGAGCGGGGCGGCCTGGAACTGGGGCGCGTGCGCTACCGCATGGTGTACGTGGACGCCCAGGACCGCCCCCAGGCCCGCCACCACCCTGGCGGGCAGTGGAAGCCCTTTGCCACGTACAGTCTGCCGGTGCCCAGACCCCTGAAGGCGTAAAGGAACGTGGCGCGTGGTGAACCCCCACGCGCCACGCGCTGCTATTCCACCCGGAAGGCGGCTGCGTCCTGGGACGGCAGGCTCAGGTGCAGGTAGCCGCCTGAAACACTGGCTTTCGCATTCTGGCCCGCAAACAGCGAAGAGGTGGCGGCCCGGGCTGCCCAGCCCACGCCCAGCGTGCCCAGCTTGAGGCTGTAGGACTTGCGGGCCTTGCCGTTATGCCACGCAGCCAGGACCGTCTGGCCGTTCAATTCCCGGGTAAAGAGCAGCAGATCACCGCTCAGGCGCTCCAGGGTGGGCAGGAGCTTCAGGGGACCGCTGCTGAGGGCGGGGCTGGCCTTGCGCGCGGCAATGGCGCCCTGGGCCGCCTCGAACACCGCGCGCTCGCCGGGGGTCCACACCTCTTCAAAGCGCATGTCGCGGCGGTTGTCCGGGTCGGCCGCGCCGCGCATGGCAATCTCGGTGCCCTGCCAGATCACGGGCACGCCGCGCAGGGTCATCAGGGCGCGCAGGCCGTATTTGGTGCGCTCCTGGCCAATGTCTTCAAAGAGGGTGCCCTGGGCAAAGCGGGGCACGTCGTGGTTGTCCAGGAACAGGGCTACCTCGCCGGGGCGTACCAGTTCGTTTTGCCGCGCCAGCACGCTGCGCACGCCGTCCAGGCTCTGGCCGGCCATGATGCTGCCCTTCATGGCTGCCTGCAGGCTGAAGAGAAACAGGCTGTCAAAGCCCTCTTTCTGCCAGTCGGCCACGGTGCCGGTGTCGGCGTCAAACCATTCGCCCAGCGTCCAGGTGCCCGCCTGCCGGTCGGCGCTCAGCAGGTCGCGCAGGAAGGGCCCTTCGACATGCTTGATCGCGTCGTAGCGGAACGCCTGCACGCCCTGCTGGCGCCAGAAGTCGGCGTTGCCCAGCAGCAGTTCGCGCACCTGGGGCTCGCTCTGGCGCAGGTCGGGCAGCCCGGCCAGGGGGCAGTCCACGTC
Source organism: Deinococcus arcticus (assembly GCF_003028415.1). Taxonomy (NCBI): domain Bacteria; kingdom Thermotogati; phylum Deinococcota; class Deinococci; order Deinococcales; family Deinococcaceae; genus Deinococcus; species Deinococcus arcticus. Next base: position 28,272 of record NZ_PYSV01000016.1, on the reverse strand, counting down.
CTTGTTGGTAGCCGCAGTGCACTGCGCCTCGCCGTTGAACCACCCCGGGCGCGCGCGCACCGCCGCCGCCTCGTAGCCGTAATGGTTGATGACCTGATCCAGCACCACGCGCATGCCCGCACCCTGCGCCGCCTTCACGAAGGTCCCAAAGTCTGCCAGGGTGCCGAAATGCGGGTCCACATTGCGGAAATCGGCGGGCCAGTAGCCGTGGTAGGGCGCGGTGCCAAACGAGTTGGCCGTCTGCTGCTGGTAGACGGGGGTGAGCCACACGGCCGTGGCGCCCAGCTTCTGGATGTAAGGCAGCTTCTGGGTCAGGCCCGGCAGATCGCCGCCGTGCCACGCGCGCAGATCGGCGCGGTTGACGCCCTGGTTGTTGTTCGGGTTGCCGTCAAAAAACCGGTCTGGCATCACCTGATAGATGATCTGCCCCTCGAAGCGGGCCGGGGGCGTGGCCGTCTGCGCGCTGCTCAGGCTGGCCAGGGCCAGAAGCAGCGCGCCCGTCAGGGCAAAGAAGCGCATGGGGCTATGGTAGCGGTTCCGAGATCAGAAGAGGGGTGGTGGGGCGGAGCCACGAGCACCACAGCAGGCGGCGAACCCTGAATGGATTCGCCGCCTGCCGGGAAGGTGGGCTTTACCAGCTGCCAGAGGCGCCGCCGCCGCCGAAGGAGCCGCCGCCGCCACGCACCGAACTCTGGGTCTGGGGCGCAGCGGTGGCCTGGGCCGCTGTGGCGCTGACAAGGACGAGGGCGAGCAGGGTGGTCAGCACAGTCTTTACACGCATAGAGAACCTCCTGGGGCTCAGCGGCCCGTGGTTGGGGTAGGTGCGGGGGTGGGCGTGCCCAGCTGCACCGGGCCCACCGCTGGGTCGCTCAGCTGCACCGGGCCCACGGCGGGGTCGCTGAGTTGAACGGGGCCCACGGCGGGGTCGCTGTTGGGCGTGGCGGTCTGGGCGCCGGCACTCAGGCCCAGCAGGGCGGCGGTCAGCAGGGCGAACACAGCGGTGCGGGGGGTGCGGGTGCGGGTCATGGGGGAACTGTAAAAAGCGCCTGGGGACGGCCCGGAGACACCCCGCAGGCCCGCAGGGACACGGGCGGGGACACGGCCGGGCGCGGCGGGGACAGCGGGCTGAACACAGCGCTGAGGAGCTGAGGGCCGGGCACCGGGGGAAGCGGCAGAGCGCCTGGGTGGCCGCCCGTCTTACCAGCTGCCCGAAGCGCCACCCCCACCCGAGGAGCCGCCCCCGAAACCGCCGAAGGTGCCGCCAGTCTGGGGCGTGGCCGCGCCCGTGGCCTGGGCCACCGGGGCAAAGAGAAACAGGGAAAGCACAAGAGCAGACAGAACGCGCATGAAACCTCCTTGAAGCAGAAACGGGCGTGAGCAGGGAGCCGGGAAGCGGCGCCAGTGGCGCGGCCCTGAGCGTGAGGTGCCCAGAGGTGGATGCCAGTGCTTGGGCAGAACCACCAGTGCGCCGCCGGTGCAGGCCGGACCACTGCAACAGGGGCCTGCACGTGCGCCCACGGTGCGCGCCGCCCGGAGACAGCCCAGAGACGGATCAGGGACAGCCGGCCCCAGACCCCGGCGGGCGGCGGTCTGTCCCTGCCGGCCCCACTCCCGCCTGCCCCCCTGTCTCCGGGGTGTCCCTGGCCGCCCGGCACACTCTGCTCACCGCTCGGGAAGAACCCAAAGAAGCCCCGCGCCGGAAGGAGAGTGAAATGCAGCTTGAACGGCACACACCCAGGACGTGGAGACCGGAGTACGCCGGCCCCGCCATCGAACTTCAGGAGGTGAGCAAGTCTTACGGCGCGATTCCCGCGCTTCACCCCACCAGCCTGAGCATCCACCCCGGCGAGGTGGTGGCGCTGCTGGGCCCCAACGGGGCCGGCAAGAGCACCCTGGTGAATATGGTGCTGGGCCTGCTGGCCCCCAGCCGGGGCGCGGTGAAGGTGTACGGCCGCTCGCCGCTGAACGCCCCCCACCGCATGCACACCGGCTCCATGCTGCAGCAGGTGCATCTGGCCGCCAACCTGCGGGTGGCGGAACTGGTCGAGCTGTTTTCCAGCTACTACCCTGCCCCGCTGCCGGTGGCCGAGACGCTGCGCCGCGCCGGGCTGAGTGACCTGGCAGGCCGGACCTACCGCCAGCTGTCCGGCGGGCAGCGCCAGCGGGTGCGCTTTGCCCTGGCCCTGTGCGGCGACCCCGCCCTGATCGTGATGGACGAGCCCACCGTGGCGCTGGACGTGGACACCCGCCGCTCCTTCTGGACCCAGGTGCGGGCCCTGGTGGACGACGGCCGCACGGTGCTGCTGACCACCCACTACCTGGAAGAGGCCGACGCCCTGGCCGACCGGATTCTGGTGATGGACAGGGGCCGGCTGGTGGCCCAGGCCACGCCGCAGGAACTCAAGGCCCGGGTGAACGTGCAGCACGTTTCTCTGCGCAGCGCCCTGCTGACCGAAGCGCAGCTGATGGCCGTGCCCGGGGTGCGCGCCGTGCGCCAGCAGGACGGCGTGCTGCACCTGACGGTGGACGGACAGGCCGTGATTGCGCCCCCCCTGTACGCCCTGGACCCCGCCCTGCAGGAATTCGCGGTGCGCCCCGCCAGCCTGGAGGACGTGTTCCAGGGCCTCAAGACCCCCCAAGGAGTCAGCGCATGAGCCTTGTCCAAGACGTGACCCGCGCCCGGCCCGCCCCGGCCCCCCGCGTCAACCGCTGGCGGCTCTACCGCCTGGAGATCCGCGCCGAGGCGATGACCCTGCTGCGCAGCCCCATGTTCCTGATTCCCACCATCATCTTTCCGCTGCTGTTCTACGTGGTGTTCGGCTTCACGTACATGAACCAGTCGGCCGGCAACGTCCGGGTGCCCATGTACATGCTCGCCACCTACGGCGCGTTCGGGGTGATCGGCGCCTCGCTCTTCTCCTTCGGGGTGGGCATCGCCAACGACCGGGCCAGCGGCTGGCTGAAGATCAAGCGCGTCTCGCCCATGCCGCCGGGTGCGTTCCTGCTCTCGAAGCTGGCGACCTCGCTGATGTTCAACGTCACCATCATCTCGCTGATGTTCCTGCTGGGCGCCACCGTGGGCCGCGTGGAGATGCCGGCCGAGATGTGGCTGCGACTGGGCCTGACCCTGATCCTGGGCGGCCTGCCGTTTACCGCCCTCGGGCTGGCCCTGGGCTTCCTGACCGGCCCCGGCGCCGCGCCGGCCCTGGCCAACGTGATCTACATCCCCATGTCGTTCGCCTCCGGCCTCTGGATGCCCTACGCCATGCTCCCCGAGTTCTTCCAGAAGATCGCCCCGGCCCTGCCCCCCTACCACTTCTCGCAGCTGGCGCTGGGACAGATTGGCGCCGCCCACGACCCCAACATGCTCTCTCACGTGCTGTGGCTGGCTGGTTACGCCGCCCTGTTCCTCTTCCTGGCCCGCCTGGGCTACCGACGCGACGAAGGCAACGCTGGCCTGTAAGGCCCCTGCGGCCCCCAGGGTTCCAGCGCTCCTAATCCACCCGGCTTCTCTGTGTCCCACCCGGAGGTGATCGCCTTCTAACGCCCCGCCCCCTCACCTGACCCCGCCCGCTGCTGTTCGGCCCCTCGCCCCCTCGCTGCGCCGAGTGGCGCACGCCCCAAGGAGACCACCATGACCATCAACACCCCCATGACCGACATTGACTTCAGCGACCTGAACATCGAAGCCCTGGAAGTGACCGAGGTGCGCGACAGCACCGCCCTGGCCGAAACCGGCGCCTCGTCCGGCTCCAGCTCCTGCAGCGCCACCTCCACCTGCGGAAGCAGCTCGTGCTGCTGCGGCTCTGTCGAAGTTGTTGCCGAGTAAGTCGCCCACCCGGGCGGGGGAGGGACTGGGCCCGAGTGGCCCCCCTCCCCCCACCCTTTGCCCCGCGCCCCACGCCCTCTCGACTTTCAGACAAGGAGGTACGGCCATGACCCAGGGTTTTATTCGGCACCAGCCCACTGCACCGCTCGCCACCACCCCGCCCACCACCCCGGCACCCACAACATCAGATGACCTTTTGGCTCCCCAGCTGCTCCTGCGTTTTAACCACGTCAGCCCCGCGCGGCCGGGCTTTCCCCTGGAGGCCGAACTGCGCGGCGACGCAGGGGCGCGGGCCGAACTGGAGACCCAGCGCGCCCAGGCGGCCGAGGCGCTGTACACCCTGATTCCTGGCCTGACAGACGACGCCGAGCGCCGCGAACTGCTGGCCCTGCGGCGCACGGTGCTGGCCGGCAAAAGCCCCCGCCAGCTTCCGCCGCCCCTGCACGCCCGGCTGCCCCAGGCGGTGCACGCCTACCTGCACGCCTGGAGCGCCCAGGAGCAGCGCACCGCCGGGCTGCTGGGCGCCTTGGACACCCACCTGACGGCCGAACGCACGGCCCTGCAGGCCACGTGCCGGGACGAACGCTTTCTGAAAGCCCTGGCCGTCTCCAGCGGCGCGCTGCTGGCCACCGCGCGGCAGTACGCCGCCACGCCCCTGGCCGAGCAGAAGGGCACGCTGCGCAAGAGCGAGTACCGCCTGCTGCAGTACGTGTCCCGCGCCGCCTGGAAAACCAGCCCCTTCAGCCACTACACCTCGGTGGCCGGGGGCCGCTGGGTGCCGGGGGGCAGCGCCCTTCTCACCCGGCCCCAGATTCAGGCCAGTGTGACCGTGAACCACGTGCTGCTCCTGCGGCTGCTGGACGGTGCCCTGAAAACCCCGGCCCTGCGCGCCGCCCTGCCCTGGCGCCTGGGCGACCACCTGCGGGTGCAGGGCGCCGAGGTGCGCTTCGAGCAGGCCCTGGATGACGCCGTTCGTCAGCCCCGCGCCCGCAACCTCGCGTCCCGCCGCGTGACCCTGCGCCTGAGCGGCGGCCTGGCCCGCCTGATCGCCCGGGTGCGGGAGGATGGGGGAGAGGCGTCTTACGCCGCCCTGGTGGCCACCCTGGCGGACCTGTCCGCCGACCCCCAGGCCCCCCACCGCTTCCTGGCCCAGCTGATGGACAGCGCCTTCCTGTTGCCGGTGACCGGCCTGACCGAACAGCCGGCGGACCTGCCCGGCGAGGTGGCGGCCCTGCTGCGCCGCGCCGGCACCACCCAGGCTGAAGTGGCGGCCGGCGCGCTGGCCGCGCTGGCCGGCGCCCTGCAGGCCTTTGCGGCCCTGGACAGTGCGGCGCGCCCCGGCGCCCTGGACGCGGCCCGCGCGCATTTGGCCGCCGCCTACGAGGCGTACGGCCTGACCCTGCCCGCCGGCCCGGTGCTGTACGAGGACACCACTGCCCCCGCCGCCCAGACGCTGGACCCGGCGCCCTTTCAGCCGGCCCTGACGCGGCTGCACCAGCTGCTGGCCGTGCTGCGCGTGTTCGACACCCACCTGCTGTTCGGGCCGCTGCTGCGTGAGCGCGTGGTGGGGACGCTGGGCCGGGGCGCCCGGGTGGACGATCTGCCCACCTTTGTCCGGGACAATGCCGACCTGTTCGACGAATGGCTGCAGGCGTCGCTGCGCGGCCCCGGCGAGGCCCTGCGCGCCCGCCCGGACTTACAGGAAATCTTCGCGGTGCAGCGCGAGGTGCGCGCCGCCTACCTGGCCGCCACCCGCGCGGGCCAGGAGGAGCTGGACCTGAGCGAGGCGCAGCTGCAGGCGTGGCTGGAGCGCCTCCCTGGCTGCCTCACGGCCCGCCCCTGGTCCTACGACGTGTTTGCCCAGCCGGCCATGGGGGGAACCGCTGCGGGCCTGATCGTGAATCAGGTGTACGCCGGATACGGCCAGTATTTCAGCCGCTTCCTGGCCACGCTGCCCGCCCAGGTCACGGCGGACGTGCGGGCCACCCTGCGTGCCCTGGCCCCCGGGGGCCACAGCCAGATCGGCCTGCGCAGCGCCCACGGGTTCACCGCCAACCTGCACCCTGCCCTGACCGACACCGAATTGCAGATCGACGCCCCGGTGGCGGGGGCGGCCCTGAGCGTGAACGACCTGTACCTGGAACACGACGAGGCGCGGGACGAGGTGATGCTGCGCCGCCGCGATACCGGCGAGAGCGTGCAGATCGTGTACGCCGGGTTCCTGATCGCCCAGCTGCTGCCCAGCCTGAAGAACTTTCTGGTGACCCTGACGAACAACGGCCTGATCGTGCCGCACCTGCCCGATATTGCCGAGGCCAGCCTGGGCCCCGCTGACGGCCAGATTCGGCGCACGCCGCGCCTGCGCGCCGGGCCCGCAGTCCTGCACCGCGCCCGCTGGAGCGTGCCCCACGCCGCCCTGCCGGCCCCCGGGCCCCACACCACCGACGCCGGGTACGCCCTGACCCTGTGGCGCTGGGCGGCCGACCATGGCCTGCCGGCCCAGGTCTTCATGCGCCGGCGCCGCGCCGCGCGGGGCAGCGCCAACCTCCAGGCGTGGCAGGCCGAACTGGCCGGCGGCACCCAGAAGCCCCAGTACCTCGACTTCTCCAGTCCCCTGCACGCGCGGCTGCTGGCCAAGGTGCTGCGCGACAGCCCGCAGGACTTCGTGTTTGAAGAATGCCGCCCCCTGCCCGAAGAGGCGCTGGTCCAGGGTGACCACGGGCCCCTGACCAGTGAACTCGTCTTTGAACTGCATCAACTGCCCCGCACCGGAGGTTCCCTATGAACGCTGCTCTGTACATCACCCACTACGCGACTGAAAAGCGCCCTCTTCTGCGTGATCTGGTATTACCGCTGGTGCTGGAGCTTCAGGCGCGCGCCGGGATCACGCTGGCTTACGCCGAGCGCCACTGGAAGTTCGGCCCGCACGTCCGCGTGATTGTGCAGGGCGAGGACAGCGCCGTGCAGGCCGCGCTGGAACACGCCCGGGGGCAGGCCGAAGCCTACCTGCGCCAGCATCCCTCCACCGGCGACCTGGATGAGGCAGCGTACCTGACGCGCAGCGAGAAGCTGGGCACCCTGGAACTGGAGGCGGGGCCCTACGGGCCGATTCGCCCGGACAACAGCGTGCTGGTGGGCGAGGCCCCCGACCGGCGCGACGTGCTGGGCTCGCCGGAAGCCGAGGCCTTTCGCGCGCAGTACTTCGCGGCGCTGACCCCCGCCCTGTTGCGGACCCTGCAGGCAGATGCGGGCACGACCACCGACCGGCTGATCCGGCTGGCGCGCATCTTCGTGCTGTACGCGGGCACGTACCCGTTCGGGGTGTATCCCGGGCATATCTCGTACCGTTCGCACCTGGAAGAGTTCCTGTACCGCCAGGGCGGCGGCGAGCGGCTGCGCGCGGCGTTTGCCCAGAAGTACGCGCCCATCCGGGATGAGGTGCTGCGCGCGGTGGACGGGGTGACCGGCGGAGCACGCGACGAGGTGCTGACGCTCTGGGAAACCCAGTTCCGGCGCCTGTGGCCGGTGGGGCGGCAGCTGGCCGACGCGGGCCTGCTGGCCCCCGATCCCACCGCCACCATGCAGCGGGTGGCGCAGGGCGTGAACCCGGAAGCGCAGGCCCGCTGGGCCTTCGGGCCAGAGCACGGCTTCAGCGAATTCCACCAGGAGCTGCGCAAGTTCAATGTCTCTGACACCTGGTACCACGTCGAGATGTTCTCCACGTACCGCACCCTGATGAACTTCATGTACTCGGTGCTGCCCCTGATGGACATCTCGCCCACCGAGCGCTACTTCGTGAACTACATGGTCAGCGAGGCCATGCAGGACCTGCACGGCCAGGACTGGCGCGGCTTTTTTGACCAGTGGTGGGTCCAGCTGCGCGAGGAAGGTGTGGCGTGAGTGCCCCGGCCCTTCAGGCCCCCCAGACCCCTGGCCCGGCCGCCCTGGGCGCCGAGGTGCTGCGCCTGCGGCCCGGCGTGGGGCACGTGCCCATTCGGGGCGGCATCCGCTTTCAGCACTGGGACACGACCTTCCGCATTCAGGGCCACCCCGCGCTGCACGCCCTGTTTCTGCACCTGCTGCCCGGCCTGACCGGGGGCACCACCGCCGCCGAGGTGCAGGCCAGCCTGCCCGGGAGCGCGTGGCCCGCTGCAAAGCTGCTGCTGGACGAACTGCGCGCCCGGGACCTGCTGCTGCCCACCCAGACGGGCCTGACCCCGGCCGAGGTGGGTGAGTTTGCGGGCGTGCTGCGCTTTCTGGAGTCGCTGAGCGCCGAGCCTGCCGCCGCCTTCCGCGCCGTGCGCGCCGCCCGGGTGACCCTGCGCGGCCCGCCCGCCCTGACCCGCTCCGTGGCCGCCCACCTGCGTGACCTGGCCTTTGTGACGGTGGACGCTCAGACCACCCCCGGCCCCTGTGTGGCCCTGCACCTGAACCAGTCGGGCGCGCAGACGCCCCTGCTGCTGGCCGCCGTGGACGCTGACCAGGGCGTGATTGCCCCGCTGCACACCCCCGGAGCCACCCTGCGCCGCCACCTGACCCTGGACGGCGAGGCGGGCGCGCCGCTGACCGAACTGCTCGCGGGGTTGATGGCGCTGGAAGCGTTCCGGGCCGCCGCTGGCCTGCCGGGTGGCGTGACCGGGGACCAGGCGCTGGTCGTGGACGCCGCCACCCTGCGCAGCGCCCGCGTGCCCGCCTTCCTGAAGGGGGCCACCGAGGGGGACTGGTGGGCCGTGGCCCGCGCCGAGCTGCCTCTGGCCGGGCCCGACGATCTGGCCGCGCTGCTGAGCGGCCCCTTTGCCCTCACCGACGCCCCGGGCGCGGCGGGCGAGCAGCTGCCCCTGTTCACCTACGGCACCTCCGGCGGCGCCGGCCGGGCTGGCTGGGGCACCGACGGCACCGAGGCCCTGAACCGCGCCGCCGAGCGCCGCCTGCTGGCCCTGCTGCCCGGCGCGCCGCTGGGCCTGAACCCCGGCGAATTTGCGTTCCCGGTGCTGGGCTACCACGAAACCGATCTGCTGGGCCGGGGCCTGAACGCCCTGCTGGGCGCCGAACTGGCCCGCGCGCCGCACGCCTTTACCGCCCAGCCGCTGCCGCCCGCCGCTCTGCCGCTGGCGCACCTGTGGCTGTTCAAGACCCTGGGCATGGTGTACGGCCTGGGCGTGCAGGTGGTAACCCTGAACCACCCGGCCCTGCGCGGCCTGCACGGCGCGGCCGTGTACGACCCGGTCCGGGGCCTGCTGGCCAGCGGCTTTCACGCCGACCCGGACACGGCCATCCGCCAGGCCCTGGTGGACGCGGTGGCGGCGCTGCAACTGGGCCTGCCGGTTCCGGGCGCGGCTGTGCCCCCCGTGGGCGAACTCCTGCCCCTGCCGGCCGCTCAGCCTGAACGCGAGACCTGGGCCGCCCTGGCCGCGCTGGGCCGCGCCCCCCGCCTGATTCCGGATCTGAGCGTGCCGGGCACCGTGCAGCGCGGCGTGCTGCTGGGCTGGGTGAGCGCCCGTGGCTAACCCCGCTGCCGCTGAGCACCCTGCCCCCATTCCCCAAGGAGCCACCATGACCCCTGCCATCTACCTACTGGGCGAGGGCACGCTGCATGGCCTGATCCGGGCCCGCAGCGTCCACGGCCCCGCCCTGCGCACCACCCTGGACGCCCCCCCGGCCCCCGGCAGCGTGCTGCTGGCCGCGCACGACGACTGGCGCCCCCAGGAACTGGCCGACCTGCAGGACTACGCCCGCGCCCATGACCTGAAGCTGCTGCCGGTGCGCCTGGACGCGGCACTGGCCCTGGTGGGCCCGGTGGTCACGCCCCACACGCCCGGCTGCGCCCTGTGTGCCGAGCGCCGCCGCCGCGAGGTGGCCCAGGTGCCGGACGCCGACTTTGCCCACCCGGCCCCCACCCTGCCGCCCCCCGCCGCCCTGAGCCCGCTGCTGGCCGTGCTGGACGACTTGCTGGCCCGCGCGGGCACCGACTGGCCGGCCCCCGGGCAGATCTACGCGTGGCGCTGGACCGACCTGACCGGCGAGTGGCACCGGCACGTGCCGCTGCACGACTGCCCGCACTGCTCGCCCTACCCCGACGACACCGCCGAGGCCGCCACGCTGCACCTGCAGCCCCGCCTTCAGGCCAACCCCGAAGCCTTCCGGGAAAAGGCGCTGAACCTGGACGCCGGGGCGCTGCGCGCGGCGCTGCACGACTGGCGCTACGGCCTGATTCACCATGTGTACCGCGCACACAACGCGGGCATGCCGCTGGTGGGCGCCGAATTCCACGCCCCGGACCACCGCCTGAACGAATCCGGCTGGGGCCGCGCCGACACCTTCGTGGGCGCAGAACCCGTGGCCTTTTTAGAAGCGCTGGAACGCTACGGCAGCCAGCGCCCACGCGGCAAGCGCACCCGCATCCGCGCCAGTGCCCGCGCGCTGGGGGCCCATGCGGTGGACCTGCGCACGCTGGGTGGCGTGGCCCAGCCAGACCACCCGGCCTACGACTATGCCCCCCTGAACCCTGACACCCCCACGCCCTGGGTGTGGGCCCACTCGTTTGCCCAGAACGCGGCCCGGCTGGTGCCCGAACACATTGCCTATTACCAGCACGACCGCGTGCCGCGCGAGGAACGCTTTCTGTACGAGAGTTCCAATGGCTGCGCCCTGGGCGCCTCGGTGGAGGAGGCCACGCTGTATGGCCTGCTGGAAGTGATTGAGCGCGACGCCTTCTTGCTCGCGTGGCACGCCCAGCGGCCCGCCCGCCGCATTGACCTGGGCGAGGTGCGCGACCCCCTGACCCTACAGCTGCTGCGCCGCGTGGAGTCGCTGGGCTTCACGCCGTATGCCTTCGACATCACCACCGAGTTCGGCGTGCCCGCGATCTGGACGCTGCTGGTGAACGAATCGGGCGGCTACCCGCGGGCGCTGTCGGCGGCCGGGGCCCACTTCAACCCGGAAAAGGCCCTGAGTGCCGGGCTGATTGAGGTGGCGGTGAACGCCTTTGTGCACCTGCGCAAGGACGCCCATACCGAAGAAGCCCTGCAGGCCATGCTGCGCGACCCCACCCTGGTGCGCACCCTGGATGACCATGTGGCGGTCAACGCGCACCCCGACGCCTTTGACCGTCTGTCGTTCCTGTTCCGCGACGCGGCCCCACCTGCCCGTCTGGACGACCTGTTCCCCGACTGGCGCGGCTGGATTGACCCCGACCTCACGGGCGTGCTGCGCCGCCTGACTGACCGCGTGCTGGCCGAGGGACTGGACGTGCTGGTGGTGGACCAGACAAGCGCCGTGGTGCGCGACCTGGGTTTTGCCCAGGTGAAAGTGATCGTGCCGGGCAGCCTGCCCATGACCTTCGGGCACCTGAACCAGCGCTTTGCGGGCCTGCACCGCCTGCACACCGTGCCCGGGCGGCTGGGCTTTCCCAACCCCGCCCCCGCCCTGCACCTGCCCCACCCGTTCCCGTGACCCTGGCCCCCCCCCATTCCAGCCTCAAGGAGGTGAACCGATGACCCTGACCCCCCTGCACGCCCTGGAGCAGTCGTATCTGAAGCAGGTGGGCCCCGCCCGGCCCGGGCAGCCCCCGCATCTGGACGCCTATCCGGCCGACGCGCCACTGCAGCCCGACTGGGCGGCACTGGACCGCCCCGAAGAGGCTTCCTTCTGGGCCCGGCTGGGTACCCTGCTGCGGCTGGCGGCCACCCCACTGCGGGTGGAACCGCACGCCACATACAACCCTCACCGCGCCTATCCCTCGCCCCGGGCGCTGTACGCCGCGCATGTGGCGCTGGAAAGCGCGCAGGGCCGCTGGCTGCTGGACCCCCACCGCGCCTGCTGGCGCCGCCTGGGCCCCGCACCGTTCACGCCGCCCTGCACCGCCACCCTGCACCTGCTGGGCCACCTGCCCACGGTGCCCGACAGCTACGGTGCGCTGCGCCCCACGCTGGCAGCGCTGGAAGCCGGCCACCTGCTGGGCGCCCTGCGGCACCTGGGCGAGGGCCTGGGGCTGCGCCTGCCCGGGCACCCTGGCGCGACTCCACCGGACCTGGGCCCGGACTGGTGGCCCCTGCAGAGCCTGGCGGTGGAGGAGGGCCCCGCCGATGCCCGGCAGGCGGCCCTGGCCTGGGCGGATCTGCAGGCCCGTTCCTCTGGCCCGGGCCCGTTTGGGCTGCTCACCGACCGGCAACCTGCCGACGTGGCCCCGTTTGCCGCCGCCCTGCAGGAGCCCGGCACAGTGCTGCTGGCGCAGCACCTCACGGGCCTGGCGCCGGGGGTCTACAGCGCCGACGGCCCCCTGCCCCTGCCGGCCCCGGCCCTGGCCGACGCGCTGCAGAACGCCTATTCCTACCCCGACGACCTGAACGTGACCGCTCTGAACGCCGCCGTGCTGCTCACCGCCACCTACCACCCGGCCCACCCGTTCCTGCCCACCCAGCTGGCCCTGGGCGAACAGGCGCAGCGCCTGTGCCTGGCCCTGGCCCGCGCGGGGCTGTTTGCCCGCCCGGTGCGCGCCTACCGCGAAGCCCCGCTGGACAGCCTGCTGAACCTGCCCGCCCACCAGACCGTCGCGTACGCCCTGCTGTGTGGGCGCGCGCCCCTGCACGACCTCTCGCTGCCCCTGCTCAGGAGGACCGCATGACTGTGCTCAGCGCGCCCCCGGTGACCGCGCCCCCACCCGCCCGTTCCATGTGGACCTCGTTCCACGCCCACACCTTCGCCCCCAGCGCCGATCTGGAACGTGCGCTGCACACCGACCTTTTCCCGCTGCTGGGCCACCTGCAGGGCCGCTCGGCGCTGGCGGGCTGGTTCTTCATCCGCTACTGGGAGGGGGGACCGCACGTGCGCCTGCGCCTGCGCGGCGCCCGGCCCGAGGCCGTGACCCAGGTGCGCGACACCCTGACCCGCAGCCTGGGGGCCTTACCCAGTGCCGGTACGCCGGACTCGGAAGCCTATTACGCGGCCTTCGTGCCGCCTGGCCAGCGGGCCAGCGCGGCGGAGCAGTACGGCTGGTTTCCGCACGGCCTGGTGCGTGAAGCGCCCTATGAGCCCGAAACCCTGCGCTACGGCGGCCCGGCCGGGCTGGAGATCAGCGAGGGCTTTTTCGAGACCTCCAGCGCCTTTGCCGCGCAGATTCTGCCGCTGACCCCCACCCGCTCGGCCCGGCTGGGGTTGGGGCTGCACCTGCTACTGACCACTGTGCGCGCCCTGGACCTGGACACGCCCGGCGCGGTGCGCTGGCTGCGCGACTTTGTGAACGCCTGGCCGCTGTTTTCCACCACCCCCACCGAGCAGGTGGCCCGCGCCCGCGAGCGCGCCGAGGCGACGTATTTCGCCTCGCCTGCGTCCCTGAGCGGCGCGCGGCAGACCTACGCGCAGCGCCCCGGCCGCCAGCTGCTGCAGGCCTGGGAGGCCGAGGTCCGCGCCGCCCACCGGGCCTACCGCGCGGTCGAGGATCAGCTGAGCTACCCCAGCCTGGACATCTGGCGCTCGCAGCTGCACATGTTCCACAACCGCCTGGGGCTGAGCATCGAGGACGAATGCTACCTCGCCACCCTGGCCGCCCTGATTCTGTCAGACCGCGGCGGGGAGCACCTGCACGCCGACTGGGCCTCGGACTACCGCGCCCACGAGGACAGCAAGCTCTACCCGCACGGTGTGGCGCAGCTGCGCCCCGTCTCGCCGCCCGAGCCGCGCCCGGTGCCGCACTGGCCGGGGCAACGCCGCGTGGCCCTGCCGCAGCAGGCGGAAGGCGAGCTGACCATGCCGCTGGGCGAGGTGCTGCGCCGCCGCACCAGTTCCTACGCGCGCTACGGACAGCCGCTGTCCACCGCGGACCTCTCCAGGCTGCTGCACGGCGCCGCCGGCATCGTGGACACGCGGGTGGTCACCCACCCCGGCGGGCAGTTCGCGGTGCAGCGGCGGCCCTACCCGTCGGGCGGTGGCCGCTATCCATGGCGGCTGCACCTGCTGGCCTACCGCGTTCAGGCCCTGGACGCCGGGCATTACGTGTTCGACGAACACAGCAGCGAACTCGTGCGCTTTGGCACCGTGCCGCCGGTGGAACTGCTGGAACGCAGCTCGCCCTTCCTGAACCCGGTGAACCCCGACGTGCTGCCCGCGCGCGAGGTGGCCGCGTGGCTGCTGCCGGTGCTGGACTACACCTATGTCAAGGCGCACTACCACCACCGCGCCTACCGCCACGCCCTGCTGGAATGCGGCCACCTGACCCAGAACCTGTGCCTGATCGCGGCCTCGCTGGGCTTACCGCACCTCACCATCGGCGGCTTCTACGACGACGCTGTGAACGCCCTGCTGCATCTGGACGGCGTGAACGAATTCACCGCCTACATGCTCCCCCTGGGCGGCCCGGTGTAGGGGCGCAGAAGGGAGGAAAGGACTCAAGGGCGCGCCTGAGGATGGGGCCCGCCCTTGATCACTGAGACGGCCGGCCGTCCATGTCCGTCACATCCGGGAAAGAAGGGGGATGGTCCCCGCCTCCGGCTGGGGACAGGCCGATGCCCGGACCTCCGCCTTTGTTCCTTCTCTCCTCCTCAGCTCTGCGAGCCCCTCCAGGCGGAACTCGTAGGACCGCTTGTTCACAGTCGCCTCAGGCCCCCAGCCCCTCTTCCAGTCTTCTCTGGCAGACCCGTTCCAGATACCGCGCTTCCCCAGCGCGCCCACTGTCTTCGGCCAGCTCCACCAGGGCCTGGGCCGCCTCTTCCTGCAGGGGGTCCAGGTCCAGCACACGGCGGTAGGCGCGGGTGGCCAGGGCGGGGTCGGTGCCGCGCACCAGTTCGGCCAGCCGCAGGGCGCAGGCAATCAGGTCCTCTTCCAGTTCCAGCCGGGCCTCATCTGCCCAGGCGCTGTCCAGGCGAGGCAGCAGCGGGCCCGCGTAGGCGTCCAGGGCGCGGGTCAGGGCGGCCGGGTCGTGGCTGTGGCGCGCGGCGCGCACGGTCAGGGCGTCCACCGCCACCTCGAAGGCTTCAGACAGCAGGTACTGCCCGGCCCGGAATTCCAGGGGGTTGAAGTCCACGCCCGGCGCCTCGCTCAGCACCGCGCGCAGGCGGCGCACCGACACCTTCACGTATTCCACGTGCCGCTGCTCGGTGCCGCCGCCCACCAGGGCGTCCACCAACTGCTCGCGGGTGGCGGGGCCGTGCAGCGCCAGCCACGCCAGCAGCTCGGCGGGTTTGCTGTGCGCCAGCCGCAGCGGGGCGCCGTTCACGGTGACGCGCACGCCGCCGCCCAGCAGGCTCACCCCCAGTTGCACGCGCCGGGCCGCCGTGGGGGCGGGGGGGGCTCCGGCGCCTGGGGGGTACAGGCCAGCCAGCAGGCCGGGCACCCGGACCTGCAGCGGCGCCAGGGCCGGCAGGTCCAGCTGCAGCGCCGCCGCGCCGCCCAGGAAGCTCAGCAGCTCCTGCAGGGCGGTCAGATGGTCGGCCGGCAGGGGCCCGGCCGGGCTCAGGTGCAGCAGCCACGCGTGGGCGCGCACCTGTTCTTCCAGGCCCAGCCGGGGGTCGTTCAGGGCGGCGCGCAGGTGGCGGGCGGCTGCCGGGTCGCCGCGCAGGGCCGCGAACAGCCCCTCGTAGAACTGCGCCGCCCCCCCCGTCCAGCGGCCGGGCTGTTCGTACTGCCAGGATCGCGCCTGGGTCAGCCAGGTGTGGGCCAGCGCCTCCTGGCCGGCCCGCACAGCCAGCTCGGCCAGTTTGTAGGCCAGGGTGTCTTGCAGGTAGGTCATGCCCTGGGCCTCGGCCAGGGCCAGGGCCTGTTCGTAGGCGGCCCTGGCGGCCGGGTCGTCGCCGCCCGCGCGGTGCAGGTCGCCCGCCGCTTCCAGCACCAGGCAGCCGTCGGGGGTGGGGCCCTGGTCTTCCAGGGCCTGGGCGGCGCGCAGTTCGGTCCAGGCGTCCTGGGCACGGCCATGCAGGCGGTACAGGTACGCCAGCGAGGCGTGCAGGCGGGTGCAGGCCGGGGCCAGCCCCGCGCGGTGGTAGGCCCGCACCCCGGCCTGAATGACGGCCTCGCGCTCGGCCAGGGGCGTGCGGGTAAAGGCGTGCAGGGCGTTGAGCAGCGCCAGCAGGTGCGCGCGCTCGCCGTGCTGGGCGGTGTCCTGGGCCAGGGCCAGCGCCTCGTGGGCAATGGGCAGGGCGTCTGCGGCGCGGCCCAGCACATTCAGGGCGCTGGCCTGCACCCGCATCAGCCGGGTGCGCACGCGGTCACTGGGCCCGGCCCCCAGGCCCTCTTCGGCCAGGGCCAGTTGCCGGGCGCTGTCGCCCCGGCGCGAGGCCACCACGCTCAGCAGGAACAGCGCCTCGGCGCGCGCCTCTGGTTGCCCGCGCAACTCGCGCAGCAGGGCCTCGGCGCGCACCACCTCGCCCGCGTGCAGCAGGCACAGGCAGAGTTTCGCCTGCATGTCTGGCCCCAGGGCGGCGGCGGGCAGGCTCTGCAGCATCTGGCGCAGCACGTCAAAGGCCCAGCCCTCTTCCAGCGCCGGGGCGCTGCGCTGCGCGGCCTCCACGGCGCGCGCGGTCTGGCCGGCCTGCAGGTAGAGGCGAATGGCCTCCAGCGGGCGGCCCTGGGCCTCGGCCCGGGCAGCGGCGCGCCCCGACAGCGCCGGACGGGCCTGGGGGCGCCGGTCCAGGCGGGCGCGCAGCGCCGAGACCAGCAGCTCGTGGGGGCGGTAGGTGCCGTCGCCGTGCGCGCGCAGCAGCAGGCCCGCGCCCAGCAGGGTGCAGGCCCAGTCGCCGGGCGGCTCCAGCTCCAGCGCCCGGAACTCGGCGGTGGTCCACACCGGCAGCACGGCGGCGGCGTCCAGCAGTTCGTCCAGGTGGGGCGGCAGCGTATCCAGCAACTCCTCCTGGTAGGCCTGTGGGGTCAGGGCGCTGCCCAGTTCCGCGCCGGCGGCGCTCAGGGCCAGTCCCAGCGGCCAGCGCTCGGCAGAGGTGTGCAGCCCAGGATGCCCGGCGCAGAACTGCGCGGCCTCTTCCGGTGTAAAGGCCAGCCGCTCACTGTCCAGCAGCTTCAGTCCGCCCTGGGCCAGCACCCGGCCCAGGCGCAGCGGCCCCAGGTCAAAGCCCGCCACGGCGGCGCGGTGGCCCTCGCCCAGGCTGGCCAGCAGGGTGCCCAGCCACGCGGCCCCGGCCCCGCCCAGCACTTCAGTCTGATCCACCACCAGCAGCGCGTTGTGCGGCAGGTCGTTCAGGTCGCGGGCCAGGGCGGCGGCCAGGGGCCCCGGCGGGCCACCCGCCGCCCGCGCCGCTTCAAACGCGGTGGGCTGGAAGCCGGGCAGGGCGGCGCAGGCCCGGCCCAGTTCCCCGGCCAGCCGCGCGGGGTCGGCTTCTTCCGGGGTCAGGGTCAGCCACGCCACCGCCTGTCCGTCGGCCTGGGCCGCGCGCGCCAGTTGCCCCAGCAGCGTGGTCTTGCCGTACCCCGCCGGGGCAATCAGGGCGGCCAGCCGGCGGCCCTGCGCCAGTTCAGCCAGCAGGTGGGTGCGCGGCAGTTCGCCGGGCAGGGGCGCGGGCAGCTGAAAACCGGGTGGGCGGCGGCCACCCGGAGGCGGGCAGGGGGAAGGCGGAATGAGGGTCATGCGGCCAACCTCCGGAGACAGGGTGAGGGGCGAGGAAAGCGGGGGGGGTGAAAGGGGGAGAGCCAGACGCCGCGCCCCGCCTCAGGGTTCCGGGTAAATCCCCCTGTAGGGCGCGGAGCCTTCCCCCGGGCCCACCGGGCGGCGCACCGGCGCCGCTTCCAGCACCTCGCCGCCCCACTGGCCGATGGTCTGCAGGCTCACGCGGGCGGCCAGGGCCTGTTCGGCGGGCAGGCCCTGCAGGGCTGTGTGCAGGGTGCTCAGGGGACCCTGCAGCCGGGCGTGGTCGCCCCAGGCGGCCTGCAGCTCGGTCAGGGCGGCGTGCAGGCGGCGCCGTTCGGGCCCGGGCAGGGGCGCGGTGTCCAGGCAGGCCCCGATGGTCTGGCAGGCCAGCGCCAGCGCCAGCGCGTAGCGCTCAGGCGACACGGCTCACCGGGGCCACCAGATGGGCGGCCACACGGGGTCAATGATGCTGCCGCCGTCATCCACCAGGGGCTGAGGCTGGGCGGGGGTGGCCTGAACCGGCTGGGCGAACGCGACGAGGAGGGCAAGGGTGCTCAGTAGCAGGCGAATCGTGTTCATGGCGTCTCCTTTCTTGCGGTAACTGCAGGCTAGGCCCCCCCCTGGGAATCCCCTGGGAAGGTCTTGAGCCCCTCCTCAGCGCGCGCACATGTTCCCACCGACCGTGGGGTGGGAAGCGAGTCTTGGGGAAAATAAAAAGCGCCTGTAGGACGGTGAAAGCTGCGCCAGCCCGGTGCAGAGGACGGCCCAGGCTTCAGCCTGCTTCCACCGGCACCAGCTCAGGCGGCGTCCGACGCCACCCGGCGCACAAGCGGCTCACTCCCAGCGGAGCAAGGAAGAGAAAACCGCCCCTCCGGATGTGGCGCTGGCAGGGCGGTGCTGTTCCGGCTGATCGGCGCAGCAGAGGGCAGTCCATGTCAGCCAATGGTGCAGACACTTTCCAGGTCTGTTGCAGCGGCCGTGGCGACCACGTTGTTTGGAACGCAGAGCCCGCTCGCTTCCCTCTGCAGCGCAGTGCTCCGCGTCCTGCGCAAGAGGAAGGGGCAAAAATATCGTGTTGACCGCTGCTGGTCGCAGTGGATGCTGGAACTGTCCGCACCATTGATCGGCAGCTGTTCAGGGCAGCGGCAGGCCCAGGCCGCGCAGGCGGCGCACCAGCCGCTCGGGCACGTCCTCGTCCAGCAGGCCGCGCAGGTGGCGGGCATAGGTGCGGAAGGCCCCCAGGGCGTCGCGGGGGTGGGCCGGCAGCAGCGCTTCAATCAGGCTCACGTTCACGGCCTCGCCCGCCGGTTCCAGCAGCGCGGCGCGGCGCAGCAGGGCCAGGGCCTGTTCGCCGGGCTGGGTGCGCGCGGCGTCCAGCACGGCGTCCAGCAGGGCCGCGCGCAGGCCCTCGCGCAGGGTGCGCACCCACTCTCCCTCGGCGCCCGGCAGCAGGTCGCCGCTGTACAGGTCCAGCGCCCCGGCCACCTCGCCCCCGTTCAGGCGGGTCATCACCTCGCGGGCGTCCAGGCTCACGGTCAGGGCCGGGTGCAGGCGGTAGCGCTGGCCGTCGTAGGGCACCGGGTCAAACGGCCAGCCGCTGGCCTGGGTCAGGGCCGCGCGCAGGCGCCGCACCGCCACCCGGAAATACTCGTGGTGCTTGCTCTGGCGCGAACCGTCCCACAGGTCGTTCATGATCTCGGCCGAACTGCCCGCGCCGTGCCACGTCAGCCACAGCAGCACCTCGGCCGATTTGGCCAGCGGCAGCCGCAGGGCGCTGCCCCCGGCCCAGATCTGTACCGCACCCAGCAGGCGCACGTCCAGCGTGGTGGTGGGGGACAGGACCGGCGCCGCTGCCGGAATCGCCCCGGCGCCCAGCAGCGTCCCCAGTGGATGCGCGGGGTCCAGTCCCACCAGGGCCGTCGCCAGCCCGGCCAGCGCCCTCCGGTCCAGGGCCAGCAGCGGCAGTGGGCTGAGGCTGCCCAGGAGCTGCCGGGCCCGGGCGGCGTCGGCGGTGCTCAGGGGCCGCGCGCGGCGCTGCACATCCAGCAGGTACAGCCCGGCGCGCGCCGGCTGGGTGCGGCCGGGCAGCGCGGCGGCCTGGGCAAAGTCCGTTTCGGCCTGGGCCAGGTCGCCCTGGGTCCAGGCCCGGAGGCCGCTGTAAAAGGGCAGCAGCACCCCGGCGCGCGCGTTGCCGCTCAGCAGGGCGCGCGCGTCCTGATAGGCGGCCTCGGCCTCGGGGTGCTGGCCCAGGGCGGCGTGCACCTCGAACTGGGCCAGCAGGGCAAAGGGACGCAGCACCTCCAGCCCCAGGCGCCGGGCAGTGTCCAGTGCGTGGTCCAGGGTGGCCCGCGCGGCGCCCAGGTCGCCGCGCGCCACCTCCAGCTGCGCCCGCGTCAGGTGCAGCTGCGCGGCCATGACAGGGCTGCTGCGCCCGGCAATGTCCAGCGCCTGCGCCAGCCCGGCCTGCGCGGCGTCCAGGTCGCCGCGCAGCAGGGCTTCCTCGGCCAGAATATTCAGCAGTGGCACGGCGCGCGCACCCTGGCGCTGTTCTTGCAGCAGCGCACTGGCCCGCGCCACGGCCTGGGCCCGCTCTGCCCACTGCCCCAGCATCTGGTGCGCGTACTGGCCCATGGTCAGGGCGGCCGCTTCTTCCAGGGGGGCCCCGCGCGCCCGGGCCTGGGCGGCGGCGGCCTCGCACACGCGCAGGCCCTCGTGCACCTGCCCCAGCGAGATCAGGGCCACGGCCCGCTGCAGGGCCAGGGCGCGGGTCTGCTCGGCCGGAAACAGGGCCAGTCCCAGTTCGGCCAGGCGCAGCTGCTCGGCAAAGTCACCCCGGCGCGTGGCCAGCAGGGTCAGGGCGGTCAGGCCCACGGCGGTGGTCAGGCCCTGGTCGTGCAGGGCGCGCAGCTCGGGTTCGCCCAGTTCGGGCTCGCCGGCCTCAATGCGGGCCACCGCGCGGTACTCGCGCAGCCACGGCGGCGCCTCTGGCAGGTGCAGCCCTGAGAGCACGCTGTGCATCAGGGCAAACTCGCCCCGGTCTTTCAGGCGCGGCAGCACCCCGGCCGCCAGTTCCAGGGTCAGGGGGTGGTCCTGGGCCTGCGCGGCGTGGTGCAGGGCGCGCAGGGGATCTGCGGCGGCCAGTCGCCGGGCCTGCGCGCCGTGCAGCGCCCGGAAGCGCGCCGGGTCGCGTCGCAGCCCGGCGTCCAGGGTGCTCAGCAGCAGGCCGTGGGGGCGGTACCAGCCCCGGCCCAGCGGCGTGACCGGCAGGCCCGCGCGGCGCACGGTGTCCAGCCAGTCGCCGGGCAACTTCAGGTCCAGTTCGCGCACCAGATCGTCGTGCCATTCGGCCAGCACGCTGGCCTCGGGCAGGGTCCCGCGCAGGGCGGCGGGCAGCACGTTCAGGGCCTCGCGCATCAGGTCGCCGGGTTCCAGGCCGGCGTGCACGCCCCCGGCGGCCAGCGCCACCCCCGCCGGCCAGCCTTCAAGCGCCAGGACCGCCGCGTGGGCCTCGGCGGGGGCCCCGCGCGCCTGCAGGAACGCCGCACTTTCCGGCCCACTGAAGGCCAGCTGCGCCGCGCCCAGCACGGTGGCCTGCCCGGCTGCCGTCCAGCGGGCCAGGGGCAGGGCGTCCATCGCTACGCCGCTCAGAAAGACCCGCCCGCCGCGCAGGGGGTCCAGAAACAGCGCCAGCAGCTGCCCGGTCAGCGGGCTCAGCAGCTCGGTGCGGTCCACATACACGGCGAGCTCCGGCTGCGCGGCGCGAAGGTGCGCGGCCAGCTGGTCGGCCGCCCGCTCCGGGGTGGCCTCGGCGCGCACATCCGGCA
This sequence comes from Deinococcus arcticus, assembly GCF_003028415.1. Lineage (NCBI taxonomy): Bacteria > Thermotogati > Deinococcota > Deinococci > Deinococcales > Deinococcaceae > Deinococcus > Deinococcus arcticus. The sequence continues at coordinate 7,052 of NZ_PYSV01000016.1, read as the reverse complement.
CCGGCCCCAGCCGGGCCGCCGCCCGCCACAGCGAGGCCACGAAAAACTCCACCTCGGAGTCGCTGGGGCTCAGGCTCAGCCACAGCGTGGGGCGGCCCAGCGCGCGTGCATGTTGCGCCAGCAGCGTGGTCTTGCCGTAGCCGCTGGGCGCCAGCAGCGCCACGATCTCGGGGCCCGGCGCCGACAGCTGGCCCAGCAGCGCCGCGCGCCCCAGCTCGGTGCGCAGGGGCCGGGGCACCACCACCGACGGATGAGCAGGCGCGGAGGGAAGCATGGGGGACTCTAGTATAAAGACTTCACAAAGCGGTCAGGAAGAAGGCAAAGCCATGAGATCTGGGCATCTGGCTTGGCCCCACGGCTCATGGCCCAGGGCCCCCTACCCCGTGTTGCGTACCCCGGCGGCAATGCCCTGAATGGACAGCAACAGGGGGCGCTCGAATTCGTCCAGGCCGCCCTCTTTGCCCCGGCTGCGGCGCAGCAGTTCCACCTGAATGCGGTGAATGGGGTCAATGTAGGGGTTGCGCAGACCAATGCTGGCCTGCAGGCGCGGCTCGCCCGACATCAGTTCGGCGCCCACCACCTCCTGTACCAGGGCCACGGTGCGGCGGTAGGTGTCCTGAAGGTGCGCCGCCAGGGGCGACGGTGCAGCCAGCCGCAGGTACTCTTCAAAAATCAGCGGGTCACTCTTGGCCAGGCTCATCTGGGCGTTGTCCAGCACGGTGCGGAAAAAGGGCCACGCGGCGTACATCTCGCGCGCGGTGGCCACGCCAATCTCCTGCAGCCCCTCCTGCAGCCCGTACCAGCCCGGCAGCCCGGCGCGGTTCTGGGTCCAGCTCATGACCCAGGGAATGGCGCGCAGGTTGCCCAGGGTGGGGGCCCCGGGGCGGCGCACCGGGCGGCTGGCGATGTTCAGCCGGGCAATCTCATGAATCGGCGTTACGGCCTCGAAAAAGGGCAGGAACGCCGGGTCGTCCACCAGGGCGCGGTAGGCGCGGGCGCTGCTGTGCGCGGCGCGGGTCATGGCGTCCGTCCATTCGGGGTTCAGCTCGCCGCTTGGGCGCGCAGCCGAGAGCAGCAGGCCGTACAGCGCCTGCTCCAGGTTGCGCCGCGCCAGGACCGGGTGGCTGTACTTGTCGGCCAGGGCCTCGCCCTGCTCCGTGATGCGCAGCCCCGCGTCAATGGTGCCGCCCGGCTGGCCCAGAATGGCGCGGCTGGCGGGCCCGCCCCCCCGGCCAATGGATGTGCCGCGCCCGTGGAAAAAGCGCCAGCGCACCCCGGCGCGGCGGCACACGTCGCTGATCTGCCGCTGCGCTTCATGCAGGGCCCAGTTGGCGGCCAGAAAGCCGGTGTCCTTGTTGGAATCGCTGTAACCCAGCATGATTTCCTGCACGTCACTGCCCAGCACCGCGCGGTACTCGGGCAGCGACAGCAGTTCCCAGACCACCTGCGGCGCCCGGGTCAGGTCGTCCAGGGTTTCAAAGAGGGGCACGGGCAGCACGCGCAGCCCCACCTCGCGCGCCAGCAACAGGGGCTCAAGAACGTCGCTCACGCTCTCGGCCATGCTGATCACGTAACGCCCAAAGGCCCGGGGACCCGCCAGTGCCACCGCTTCCCTCACCTCGCGGATGGGACCAATGGCGGTTTCCAGCGTCTCGCTCAGGGCCTCGCCCGCCGGCCACAGCGGACGGCGCGAGCGCAGTTCGCGGGTTAGCAGCTCCTGCTTGGCGTGCTCGGGCAGGGCCAGATAGCCGGCCTCTACCCCGGCGGCGCGCAGCAGCTCGGCCACCGCTGCGCCTGTCTGTGCCGAGTGCTCGCGGATGTCCAGGCTCACGAGGTGCTGCCCGAACACCCGGGCCACCGTGAGCAGCGGCGTCAGCAGCACCTCGGCGCTGCGGCGCTGCCCGCCCGCACGCAGGCTGGCGTCCAGCGCCGAGAGGCGGCCCACGAGGTCCACCGTCTCTCCGGCCTGCACCGCATCGAACAGGGCCTGCAGTTCCTGCCGGTAGGCCTCGGCGCCGCCCTCCTCCTGGCTGAGGTCCGCGAAGGTCTGCCGGATGAGCGAGAGCAGCACCTCCTGCGCGCGGGCGCGGTGCAGGGCCAGCGCCTCGCGGGTGGCCTGCGGGGTCACGAAGGGGTTGCCGTCGCGGTCCCCACCCATCCACGACGAGAAGCTCAGGGGCAGGGTCGCCGCCGTCTCGCGCCCATACACGTCGCGGAAAGCCGCGTTCAGGTCCCGCTGTAACCCCGGCAGGGCCTGGGCAATGCTGGCGACATAGTTCAGGCCGCCCTTGACCTCGTCCAGCACGGTGGGTTTCAGGCGCCGCAGCTCCGGGGTGCGCCACAGGGCTTCCACATGGGCCGCGATCGCCTCGGCCGCCGGGCCCCCCTCGCCCCCCTCGCCCAGGGCGGGCAGGGCGCGCCCTACGGCCTCCAGGTGCCGGCGCACCGTGCGCCGCCGCATCTCGGTGGGGTGGGCGGTGAAGGTCAGGCCCAGGTCCAGCCGCGCCAGAAGGGCCTCGGTGTCCTCGGCGCTCAGTCCCTGGGCTTTCAGGTCGTGCAGCGCCTGCGCCAGGCTCTGGGGCCGCACGCCGCCCGAGGCGCGCAGCACCCGCACCCGCTCGTATTCCTCGGCCAGGTTGACCAGTTGGAAATACCACGTAAAGGCGCGCGCCAGATTGCCCGCCTCCGGCCCCGAAAGGCCCGAGAGCATCTCGCGCAGCGCGCGGTCATCGCCCCCGGCCCGCACCTCCCGGACCAGGGCGCGCGTGCGCTCCACCAGCTGAAAAAACGCCTCGCCTTCCTGTTCTTTCAGCACCTGGCCCAGCAGCCGGCCCAGCACCCTCACATCGTCACGGATACTCATGCGTCCTCCGGGCAGGGTGCGTGGCTTGGTGGCGCCCACTCACCCTTCTTCGACGTAACGGTACCGTTCTATGCCGGTGGCCCGGCCCCCCTCTATCTGGACAAACACCCCGTTGAGCTCGGCCGGTCCGCCCTCGGCCACCCCGTAGCGGTGGGGGCGCTCGGTCAGGAATTTCTGAATGGGGCCGTCCCGGCCGCTGCCAATGACGCTGTGGTGCGGTCCGGTCAAGCCCGCGTCGGTCTGGTAGGCGGTGCCGCCCTCCAGAATCCGGGTGTCGGCGGTGGGCACATGGGTGTGGGTGCCAATCACGGCTGCCACCCGCCCGGCCAGGTGCCAGCCCATGGCCTGTTTCTCGCTGGTGGCCTCGGCATGAAAGTCCACGAACACCGTGCCCAGGTCGTTGCGCTCCAGCAGCTCGTCCATGGCCCGGAAGGGGTTGGCCAGCGCCTCCATGAACACCCGGCCCAGCAGGTTCACAACTGTGAGTTTTTCAGTGCCGGCTGCCGTTTTCACATTGAAGGTGCGCCAGCCCACGCCCGGGGTGCCCGGATCGCTGTAGTTCAGGGGCCGCACGATGGGATAGGTGCCCTCGTCCTGCATCATCACGTACACGTCTTTGTGGTGCCACGCGTGGTTGCCCAGGGTGATGCAGTGCACGCCCGCCTTGAGCGCCGCGTCGGCGGCCTCGCGGTGCAGGCCAAAGCCTCCGGCGGCATTTTCCATGTTCACGATCACGAAATCGGCCTGACCGCGCAGGGTGGGCAGCTGGGCGCCCAGCACCCGCCGACCCGGCTGGCCAAACACATCGCCAATAAACAGCACGCGCATAGGGGTCAGGGTAGCGCGGGTGGGGGCTTACTTCAGCGGCGTCAAGCGGAAAGGGAGAATTTTGCCAGTTGATGCGGCCCACTGCCCACTAAACGTCCCGTTGGTACTGAGGGTTCCTTTAAAGGTGCCTGTCCAAGGACGCGGTGTGCGTTTTGAGAGGTCGTACTCGTTAAGGATCAATTGATTTCCTTGCAGCGAGCCGTACAAGTAAAGTCGCGCATCAGAAGATTTAGCTGAAGCGTATAGGTAAGATCCCCAGGCTTCGTTTGCTGTGAGTCGCACATTCAACGCCCTGATCCGGGTAGAGCCGATGGTGCCACTGAAGTTAAAAACCCGTGTTGAGGGGAGCATGTCCCGACTGGCAACCAAAGCTGCGTTCACCAGCACCAGCTGTTGTAGTGGTGTGCTACGCAGAAGAAAAAGATCGTAATTTGCTTTTCTGAATCGCCACCACAGGCTTGAACCATCTAGATTCACAGTCAGGCCACCGTAAACGGGCACAGAGGTAATGGGCTTTCGAGTCAGAGGTTTTGAAGAGAGAGATACCTGTAAGGTGCCTAGGGTGCAGTCAATGTTGCCAAGATCGGGGCAGTCCTTCTGCGGGCCGAAGCTAAAATTATATCCAGCTGCACCACCACTGCGGTAGACGCGAAGCATATAAGGAGTCCGCCACAAAGGGTTGTTGTTCAACTCAGGTGAGGTCAGCGCATAGGCGGGGCTAACAGGGCCAATCTCCTGGGTGAGTCCAAATTCATGCAGGCGATTACGCAGCCCCTCATCAATGACAGCTACGTTGCCCAGCACCGTCTCGCCACGCCCCACCCATACTTGGTCGCCCGCTGCAGCAGTCAAGAGGAAAGTTGCCGCGAGAAAAGGAAGACGTCTCATAGGTCAAGGCTTCCAGCCGTCGGGAATAGTGGCGACAGCGGCAGGATTTTTACCGGCGACCTTCAGGAGCGGCAGCGAACCTCTGGCGTCAATTCCGTCATAAACAGGCATTGACCCTACTCTATCGACGATCGCGCCAGGGAACTGGCCCCCGTTCGCTTGAATGGCTCTATATTTTTGCAGATAGATAGCGTAGTGGTTGCCTGCAACATTGCCGCCACCCACATATATGGCGACGTGCCAGTACTGGGCTGGGACATCCCAGAAGAGGATATCGCCAGGTTTCAAATCACCCTCGCCACGGTAAGAGCGGGTCAAGCCAGCAGCTCTGAATCGCCCATACGTCTCAAGGGCTGAACCGCCGAAAAGAGTGCGGTTGGGATCAACATGCTGGGTTACGACCTCCCTGGTCCACCGAGAGCACCGGTAAGCGATGTGTACCGTGCTTGCTCCCTGGAGGCCCGCCAATGCCGCAGTCGTGATTTTTTGAGAGAGGGCGCTACCTGTGGGCGGCGCGGTGGTTGCCCCGAGCGTCAAGGGGGTGTTCTGGATCGCTTTGTACAGAGCTTGCCCTGCACGTCCCATGGTCACTCCGCTCGTGGCCAGGTCGCCGTTAACTGTGTTCCGGGCACCCTGAAAATTTAACCTTCCATTTCCAAGATAGTTTCCAAGTGGCCCATATGCTTTGCGGAACGTACCGTCTCTCATGCCTTCAACGAGAATGATCGCCGCTACTTTTGGGTCTCGGGCGACCACATCTGGGTCATTTAGGAGATCAACAGGTTTCCCCCCAGACTTAACTCCTTTCTTCGTCAAGCGTTCCTGCCACTCCTTGTAGTTGGCTGCCCAGGTCAGTTGTACGAATCCTCTCCCACGATATTTGTAGCCATCCCCCTCTTGAGTATTGCCATTTCTGCGTGCTCTGGCACCATCATTGCCAGAAGGTCCATATTGGTTGTCGAAGTATCGCTGTTCCTGAGCTTGAGTAACATTGCTGCCCCATAATTTTTCTCTGGGAATTCCGCCCAGAGCGCTTTCGTGCGCTGCTGTAATAAGGATGTACGCAATTTGTGCTTTGTCGGTCACGCCAGAACGAATGCACTGTTCAATAATCAGCATCACGTGCTGACGGTAGATGGGATTTTTTTGAAAATCGACGGGCAGTCTTGAATTTCCATGTCTATCTGGGTCAAACTTCATTGCCTTTGGAATTTCGAGCATAAGTTCGTCGATCAATTTGGGATTGATCTTGCCAGTCTGTGGTGCTGCGTTTTGGATGCCGACTTGGAAGTCAAGAGTTTTACTTCCTAGCTCCCACTTGCCTTTGAGGTTTTCAAGAGAGCCGAGGAGCTGAGCGGTAAACCTCTCCTGTCCTGCTGACAAGCTTATATTTGATCCACTGATTAAGCCGTGAAGTTGAATCTTGTTTGAGCTGCCCTGAGTGGCATAGTAGTAATAACCCGACACCTTGCCTTTGTTGAAATTCAGTCGCATATTAATTGCAAAATCACCGATAGAGCCAGAATAGTTTTTGGACTCCTTAGCATTGGCTGGAACAGAGGGCAAGGTGCCTCCGTACATCAAATCGACACCAAACCTCTTCCGTTGATCAGGTGTCAGCCACTCCCCTTTGAATGCTAAATCCTTGTCGCTGCCCGAGAAGATTCCTTTGAATAAACCTGTGATTTTCCCCGAGTTGTCTCGCTCAATCAGGGTGGTTTTTTGGCCTTGCTTCAGTTCTCCTTCTAGAGTCAGCTTGCCTGCTTGACCTTCATACGAATAATGCCCATGAATTTTTCCAGCTTGTTGCCTAAGGGAGAGGTTGACACCTTTTCCGGCCAAGGTTCCTTTCAGGGTTGCATTCCAAGGTTGAATGGAGCTGTTGTTCAGCACGCGCTGCAAGGCACCACTTGAACTCGGGGAGCTTTTGTGTTTGACGGCAGTGACAGCTTTAACCACGGTCTGCGGGTGTGCCATTTGTGAAAGTTGCTGACCTTTCTCTCTGGCTTCTGCCTCCAGGCTGGCATCCGGGTCAACGCCTGGTGCCACGCGTCCTTGACGCTGCTGCACCGTGTGGGTTACTTCGTGCGCAAGGAGTTCCAGCCCAGATTGGGTATTTGGGTTAAAACGACCGGCCTGGAAAAAAATGTCTGCGCCCGTCGCGAAAGCAATCGCATTGACACTCTTGGCCAGCTTGTCTGCCTCAGCGTCATCGTGAATGCGGACACGGGATAGGTCATGGTTCAGCCCCTGTTCAAGATGACGACGGATCGATTCGGGCAGGGGGTTGCCAGCCCCACGCCTCGCTTGGATGCGCTGCAAGACTGGCTGGGTGGCTTCAGCGTCTAGAGCATTTGTCATAAAGACACTGATGGATGAACATGTTTGAACCAGCCGTGAATATCACTCGGTGTGACGGCATCCAGTGCGGCAAACACCGCCTGAAGCAGTTCGTCCACCTGTCGGCAGTCCC